>WAON01000085.1 GCA_015521265.1 Desulfurococcales archaeon | reverse complement strand
CTATTGGAACAATACTATCAGAGGTTTTTCATGGACTATAAATATCTTCATTAAAGTCAACGGGAAAAACATATACTACATAGGAAAACCCAATGTACCATCGGGTTTCGAGAACATGATCAATTATCCAAATAGCTTTATAGCAGCTATACCAGTTTGGACGCAATTTATGATCGATTATGAGCCTGGAAATCCCGCGCGAGCATGGGTCATAGACCCACTAAGCTATATTGCGAATTTTCTTCTTCAACACATGAACGATTTCAACGGAATCCACTGGTGCTACAGCAGGAACAAAATAACCAACATTATGTCAAAACTAATTAACACTACGATAAATAAGAAGTATTTAAAGATCGAGTACGCGTATGGTTTAAGAAACGATAGGGTAATACCGATAATACTAGCAGATTACGGTAATCTAACCTCCCATTATTCATTACTAATAACCTGTGATGATAACAGGTATTACCTAGTAAAATTGCCGATCGTTTCACATTTAAAAGCTAGCTTGGGGAGCCTGGATAACATAGTCTCAAACGAAACATGTAATACTACCGCGGAATATATTACAAATACTATTAACAATCAAGTAATGGAAGATAACTCTACGAGAAACAGAATAAATCAAAACGTAGGTAGGAGTAATAGCGGATCAATGATCACATACATTACAATACTACTAGTAATCTCAACAATCACAGTAATCCTCTATTACATCGGGCAACGAGTTAAAAAGCGTTGAAAACAACCAAATCCCGATTTTTCCATAACCACTATATTATAAATAATCAGCTACCAGATCCAGCTTCCTCCCCGGCAGCGATCCAACCTTATATACATACATGAAGTCTCAACTAGACCAACAGGTAAGCACTCTGCAATGATAACGCCTATAGGAAACCTTGACAAGAATAGCCTTAGCAAACACTGTTATGTTTTTTGTACAAAACCCTTAATACGACCCGATACAAAAATATAATTCGGTGCAGACTATTGAAGGTATACATGCTTATGGTGATCACTATTCTTATAGTAGCAGTCCCGGTACTGTCCGGACACCAGGTTTCCTATTCGGACCAAATTCTATACACATACCCGGCTATAGATGAGGAATTAGTCGTAGATCAATGGTTTAATAGGTTCATAAAGCAAAACTATTCATCTGTATACAACTTTATGATCAATCATGAAGACTATATCAATACTACAAATAAAATGATATACACAGTATCAAAAGATGTCAACATTACGATATTCTATATATATGTTGGGGGTAATGTCGTCTCGTACACAATAGATATCAGGGCTAGTAATACAAATATACTAGATAAGCTAATAGGTCCTAACGCGATCTATGCTAAGATTATTGCAGATAAAGCGTTAGCCGTGTTCAAAAGGTTAAACGGTTCAACTATAAAGGTATTAGTGGGCGAGAATGAGACCAGCAATAATTATTACTGGAATGGTACTGTGAGGGGTTATTCGTGGAAGCTTAACTTAGAGATTAAAGTAAACGGTAAAGACATTTACTATATGGGAAAACCATATGTTCCCCCATGGTTCAAGGATTTATTAACTTATCCTAAAGGCTACATCGATGCATTATCACTTCCAACAAGCTTCTCGATCGAATATCTTCCCGGATCCCCTGCTAGGACAACTATTACGGACTCCATTAGCTTTATCGCGAAAATACTTCAACATCATAGAAGCGATTTCAACAATATTCATTGGCGTTATAATAGCCGGGATGTAATAAATATAATGTCCACCCTAATCGGCAGGAGGCTTAGCAGAACAAGTGTAAGGATAACCTATGCATACGGGCTCAGGGATGATAGGATTATACCAATCATAATAGCCAGCTTCGGTAACGTAACGAGGGGATATTCACTATTGATAACATGCGATGACAACAAATACTATCTTAGTGAATGGTCGCCTATTAACGGTACAAAGGCAAGCATTGGAAGCCTTAGGGATCAAGTTGTAGATGAATCCGGAAATATTCTCACTGGAAATAACACGATGAATAAAGTGATAGGTAAAAACGTAAACGAGTCAACTACTACGGAATACAGTAATTCATCAAACAACCAAACTAACCACAACCTAGGAGACAGCCAGGACGGATCAATGATCACCTACCTAGTAGCAACCATTACCATTGCAGTCCTCATATCAATCCTTTACATTATTGGTAGGCACAGCAGGAAACAATAAAACAAATGTATTTTTATTTTCTTCCACCATTATCCCGTAAACCAAGGATTTTCTTGAAGAAATTCGTTATTCCAGTTAGTTTTAACCCACTGTTTCGTAACATTATTTCTTCAAATACAGCTTCCTCCATTTCATCGAGAACCATGAGGCGGTGGCGAATATATAGTATTTCGTCGAGATCTAGCCGGCCGCTCCGCAGAATATACTCCATCTCAGCTTCATCCCTAGCCCCATACTTTTCCAGGAGCTTCTGCTTCTCCTCCTTAATAATCTCCAGCATCTCGCCTACAGTAATATTTATCCCTCCAAGATCAATAACGATATCAGATGCTTCAGACAAGGCCCAGACACCATGCTACCAATATTTAATCACAGTACCCGATAAGATCATTCACTGTTTAATGGGTTTTAAGGAGGAATAAAAGATATAGCTAATAAAGCAGTCTAATCATATACCCGGCTATATCACCGGGTATTACCGGTTAAAAATAATAGTGGATGGAGGCTAGTCTCCGGATAAATAGTATTTCTTCAATGTATTCTCGATATTAACCCTGCCGGGGAACGTGTTTGCAGCGTTAACAGCTACTTCCCAGTACTTATCCGGCTGGTCATAATACATTTTAATAATCTGCAGTAGCTTCTCTTCAAACTCCCTGTACTCTCTCTCATCGATCTCCTTAGCCCTCGGATCATTATAGATATTTATGAAGTCTCGGATATCACTGCCGAATAACCAGCTGTTAACGCCGTCTTCAACAACTTCAAGAACTCCCCCATCCCTGCTTGATAGTATTGGTACGCCATTCGACCCGGCTTTCATGTAGCTAGTGCCGCAGGCCTCCCAGCCGCTGAAGGGTGTGAATAGGAACACGTCTCCACTCCTAAGTATGATCTTGGCCTTCTCAACATCGTAGTCGTGTATGAATACTACATTGTTTAATCGTAGGTGTAATCGGCGGAACCAGCGTGCATAGTTTAACCCATCACTATCTCTTGGATGAGGCTTACCACCGAGAACATAGTAGGCTTCAACATCCGGGTGCTCCTCGATAAACCTAGCGATGAAGTATGGCCTCTTATACCTTGCAAGCCTACGGATCCAGACGATCACAGGTCTATTACCTAGGCTGGTCTCACCCTTATACGCCTTTACAAGCTCTTCGAGCCTCCCACGATTACTGCTCCTAACCTCCCTAAGTAATCCCGTATCAATTCTCTCACCACTACGATACTTCTCGTAGAGCCTCTCATCCATCCACCTCTTCAAACAGATCCCATTCGTTATAGCATTAATCTTACCAGCGTGTCGGGGGAAAACCTTCCCAATAACATCCCTCTGCTTCTGGGAGACGACAATAGCCTTATCAAGCCTCTCCAACGCATACTCCGTCAAGACGACGTAGTCGCCTAGGAAGCTGCCGAACTCCCGTGCAATATAGTCTCCAGGGAATCCGGGATGACCCCACGGGCCCGGCGTGTGTATTATCAGCCTAAACCTCTTCTTATCATCAAGGGTTAAGAGTGTTAGAGCAGTATGAGCTTCCTCGAGATCAATAATACTAACCCTGTCAAGCCCAACCCTATTCTTAAGATAATAAGCTGAAGCCTTAGCTAGGAAAGCATAGCGTAGAAACTGGTGCTCAGCATTCTCCTCAATATATACTCGATCAGTAAGGCTCCGAGCCCACATAGGGCATACTGCTTCAAACAAGACTGCACGAGCAGTCTTATACTCATAGACCCATGGCTGAACAACAATCTTCTCCCCCCGTAGGATAATAGTGAATGACTCATCAGGCCTAAGCTGTCGCAGACCCTTAATATCCTGCTTCTCAGGGCCCGGTATAGGTTCTTCCCCTTCAAACCTGTAAGAAACATAACCGCCTCGATAGTAGAGGGTTAAGATAAGGTATTCAAGACCCATATCGCCGGCTCCATAGAGCTTATCACCCTCTAATACACCGAGACCGCCAGCATAAGTTTTAAGATAGTCAAGAGCGATCTCTGGAGTAATACTTACAACAACCACTACAAATACACCCCTTTAGGTTAGAATGTATTCCTTAATCCAGCATGTTAATATACACATAATTACACGGCCTCATTAATAACG
>WAON01000084.1 GCA_015521265.1 Desulfurococcales archaeon | reverse complement strand
GTAGTGGGTCGTAACTGTCTAGGAAGTTGTACTGTGTATCTGCGGATGGGTATAAAGCGTCTATTACCGTAGGCTCAACGCCTGCTCTAAGCGCTGTTGGGCTTGCTCCTCCGAATGTCCATTCTGTCGCTGTTGTGTTTATCTTCCTAATTTTGTCGGGCTGGTATCCATCGTATCCTGCTACTACTATTAGGATCCTCGTGTTTTGATCTGTTATTCCGGGTATTAGGTTGGGGTCTAGCCTTATGATCACCGAGTTCGTGTTGTTAACTGCGTAGGTGTATATCCTCGAGGGATCGCCTTGGTCAGCTATAGGATTAATCATGTTGCCGCTGAACTCGTAGACGCCGCTGTACTGTCCTCCGGGTATTACTGGTGGATTATAGCCGGGCCCTGCTACTATCAGGTATTTCCACCCTGGGTATACCAGTGTGTTTATTCCCAGTGTTGTATTTGTCCCGGTTGATTCATTGTAGGGTAGGATGTATAGCTGGAGATACTGGAGACAGTAATTGTTTGGAGCCTTCCACGGGTTGTCTCCGAGGTTCTTCACCGTAATATTAATGTATACGTAGCCATTCATCGTGTAGAGCTCTACGCTTTCAAGATCAAATACTCCAGGCTGGAAAACGGGGTTCGTTGGATAAGTGTAGTTTCCAGGCCCTTTATCATCCCCCAATGGATCATTTAGTGTATAGAGGATATTCTTGGATTCAAGCTTTAACGGTGAAACAGTAGCCCGCTTATTCTCGCCGCAGTAGAAACTGTTAAGCATTGCCGGTTGATCAGCCGGGTTAGATGATAACAGGTCTATAATGTATGGCTGGATCCCGTTTTTAACGGCGCAGTCGACTCCCCCGCCGAAGTTCCATTCACCACCCTCAACTGTTACTGTTCTAACCCTTAATGGTCCATAGCCATCGTAGCCTGCTAGTGCTACTAGGTAGTACCAGCTACTGGGATCAGTGTTTAATGGGAGCTTTGAGCGTTCGACGATTATCGTTATAGAATTCTCGGATTCATTAGCGGATACGTATAATCCATTATTATTAACGGCTAACAGGTTCCATGCTGAATCATATACTGCAGGCTGCTCCCCCTTCGGCAGGGGATCGCTCCCCCACCCACCATTTACGAGTAGTACGATACTCCAACCAGGCTTAACCTCAACGTTTAACCCGGCACTACTAGTATTATAATCACCGCTCCATCCTGGGTCTCTAATATAGATCTGGATGTATTGTAGGCTGAAGCCATTACTACCATTCCAAGGGTTCCCACCTAGGTCCCTGAGGTATACTTTAAACGTTATAGTTGTATCGTTGTAGGATAGCTTGAAACCAGTTAGATCGAATACTCCCGGCTGAAATACTGGGTTTGTGGGGTAGGTTATTGATCCACCGCCGTTATCATCACCGATCGGGTCGCTGATCATATATGTATTTCCAGCGACAACGATACTCGTGTGGTGGGGAAGTATGTTATAATTTGTATATACACTATACCCAGCCATTAATATGGAAAGGAGTATGAGTATTATAATAATTGATGAACGAAGCAATATACCACCAACACCCGTAGATTTATTGCATTACAGTATCATGTTATTTAGTAATTAATCATTATTTAAGGGTTGCCCGATATAGTATAATTCCATGGTTGATAGGCTTGACTGGGAAGGATCTTGATGTTCTAGCTGTTGGGCATGGATTAGTTGATATAAGATTTATAGTTGACAGGTTCGTCGGCCCCGACGAGGAGGCAAGCATTATCAGGCAGACGCGGAGCGTGGGTGGATCAGCTGCTAACGTTGCAATAGACGTCTCGAGGCTCGGCGGCAAGGCCGGTGTTATACTCAAGGTGGGACTAGACGGCTTCGGCAGGCTGATCATTGATGAATTGATGAGGGAAAAGATTGATGTTAGCGGTGTAAAAGTATGCCTAGGAGACACCGGTTTCACCGTTGTCATCATCGATAGAAATGGTAAAATCATAATGTACGGCTTCAAAGGAGCTGCTGAAAAGCTCGAGCCCCACGAAATCGATGAACACTTGATCAAGAGGGCTAAAGCAGTCCACATAGCAAGCCTGAGGCTAGACACATCGATCAAAACGGCTGAATACGCGAAGAAGCACAATGCAATAGTATCATGGGATCCGGGTAGGAGGCTGAGCATGAAGGGTGTAGAATACTTCAAGGAGCTACTGAGACATGTAGACATTGTACTGGTTAACAGGCATGAAGCCAGAAACCTAACAGGAAAAGAGGACTATAGGGAAGCGGCAAGGATCATAGCGAGTTATGGGCCGGAAATCATAGTTGTGAAGAGGGGGCCGGAGGGAGTATACGTATACAATAAGACAACAAACAAGACAATAGACCAGCCAGCCTTCCCAGTAAAGAAAGTAGTAGACACAACAGGGGCAGGAGACGCCTTCGCAGCAGGACTACTACTAGGACTGACAAGGGGATACACCCTGAGAAAAGCAGTAATCTATGCAAACGCAGTAGCAGCACTAAAAACAACACGGCTAGGAAGCCACGACATACCCGGACACGACGAAGTAATAAAATACATATGGGAACAAGGACTACAAGAATAATTGTTGACTAATTGAGTTGTTGAATAGATTGTTTAAACCGCTCTGTATTCTAGCCTAAGAAACGCATCCAGTCATTTTTAATCAGGCGTTAATGTTTTTATATCTTTATTAATCATCAAGTATTGTTGAAGCGTGTTATTCGTTATAGAGTGATTACCTGGGTGGTTGTGTTATGGCTAGTTATAGGGTTTTATTC
>WAON01000083.1 GCA_015521265.1 Desulfurococcales archaeon | reverse complement strand
CCTTATATGTTTCCCCCCGGGGGGCTTTTAAGTGTTACCCCCCACTCCCCTTTCCCGGTTGTTTCATGGTTTTCTCCCCGGGGGATATTGTTTGTATTGCGGGAAACATGTTGTATTATAAGCTGTTAATCGGTGAAATTCTGCTGCCTTATCTTATCCCCCCGGGGGGAAAGTCTTGCTACTTGTTTGGGAGGAGTACTCCGTGGTCTGGGATAATGTATTTGTTGTCCCTCCTAGTTTCTATGTAGCCGTTGATTAACGTGTATTCTCCAGGATTAAGCTCCGAGTATAGGATCCTATAGGTTTCTAGGATGTATTCATCACCCCTCAATACTACCCTGTACCTTGAAGGGGTTGTATACTTCGCAACTGCTTCTTTAACGACGATTTCTGCTCTACGGATGATCTTCCTGCTGAATACTTTATCCCTGCACGTATTCCATCCTCTCCCATATAGTGTGATCCTTAAACTGTAGGGTTTGCCCATGAATGATCCGAGTAGTAGGCTGTCCTTCTTTAACTCATAGTACTTATTGAATGGTATGTGGTAGTGCTTATTCAGCCATTCATCGTATAGCATTCCGGGTGTTGGGGGTTTAAGTAACCCCTTCCTCCTAAGCCTCCCTAGTACTTCCACGTTCCACCCGCCGATCAATACTAGATCTATATCGCGCCCTCCACCTAGAACAGCCGATCCTGTAAGGAAAACCTCCGAACCTCCAGTGTAGTCTTCTAGTATCCTCTTCAACGCTAAAGCTTCAAATCGGGGCTCGCCTATTGGTTTAATGACTGGAGACGATTTATCAGCCGGTATCACTGGAACTCTCTGTTTCAAACAGTCCCAGTACATTAAATGTTTCGATACGAGTCCTTGGATCTCCCATTGATATAGCTTCCTCCGATTAAATAGATCGTACCGCGGATAAGCGATCAACCCATTGGGGGGATGCTGGAATCCTTTAACAATCCATACATATCCATTAAAAACTACTGGTAGCCCCTCGATGGGTGAAGGGTTTAATTCCTCTCTAATCCTAGTATTTCCTCGAAAGCCTTCTTCAAAACCTCTATGAGATACCCCTCCTCACCCGGTAAACCCTTAAGCACATACTGATCATCCACTAGTATCCCGGGTTCATCATCACCAGTATCCCGTACTTCAACAATTAATTCAACCCCATATTCTTCCTCCAATAGATCCTTTACCTCGAGAACCCATTGGTGTAGAGTCCATCTTTCATAGCTTGGTTTTCCTGTTATTGTTGTTTTTATTTTCTTGTTAGCCATGGGAACCCCCCGGTTTCCACTGAGAGCTTCATAAACCTCTCCCACAAGCTCCGGTAGGGTTCTGAATCAGTGCTTAATGCTTCACTAACGATTACTGAGTGTTTCTCGAGTACTTCTTCGACCCCACTCGTAATCTCCATTATAACTTTTAATGCTTCACTTGGCGGATGTATTTCCTCGAGTAGTGTTTCAGTTGTTGACGAATAGTCTTTCCACCTAGTTTTCAACGTGTAGGCTTCTAGTACTTGGTTTAGTCCTTCGATAATGTTTCCTCTGAGTACTTCGGGTTGTTCAAGTATTCTCGCTAATCCCTTCTTGATCGTCCCGTATACTTCTTCTAGGAGTGCCCCTGTCTGGCTTAGCAGTGATGAATAGGTTTTACGCAGTGTATTCTCTATAAGCGTGCAACCAGCTGATACATACCAGTCAATTATTCTGCCGGATATAGTGTCCTTCAGGCTTGTTTCAGACCGAACCCTGGACTTGTCCTCTATGCATTCATTATAGGCTCTTAGAGCTGAGCGGTATAGTAGTATTGTTGACGATAAAACTTCCAGATATGCACGCGTTATCTCGGAGTATTCTTCGACTAGTAGCTGGGGCTTCTGTTTTTCAACGTACTCCCTTATAGCCCCGTAGGGGTCTACGCTTCTGTAGAGCTCTTCTGCAAGCCCCGGATCCTTTATTATAGAAGCGTATAAGAATAGGTCTCTGAAAACAATGATCCTAACTGTTACGGGGTTTACAGAGTATATTATGAGTTTTGATCTAATGGGTGATAGGAGGTGTTTAGCGAGTATATCCGGGTGTTTCCGGTGTACGTAGAGTATTACTAATGGGTTGTATAGTGAAGTATATTTGTGTGGAACTATCATTGTTTTGAGGAGAGTTATAGGCTCGATCCTTGCTGGTACTCCATGTAGTAAGCTATACGTAGCAGCTGCCTTATAGAGCTGGGGTATAAATAGAGCCTCCCTACCAATCCCTTCTAGAACAGACACGGCTGGATCAGCATGTATTACAGCTGTCAACAGCTCCCTGTTAAACTCACTGCTCCTGTTAAGCCTGTTAATATTCTCATTGAGGACTTCTAAAAACTCCCTGTTATGCTTCTTTAATTGGATTATTAGTTTATCCATAATCTCCCTATCAATCCTCCCCTCAACGAGTCTCTTGATTATATCCCATGCTTCATATCTAGTCGCCAATTCTAACACATCCTATTCCCAGTTCTCCTACAGAGCTCCCTGATCAAATTATAAATCTTTGGCTCATATACTGTCTTGAAAATCCTTATTGTGCGGGTGAAGGGGCACATGTATCTTATAGCTATTATTTCTAGGTCATCCTGCTTCCTAATATCTAGTGAATGTATCGATTCGTAGGGTATAACCCATACATAACCCCGGGATAATAGGTAGGTGAATAATTCCCTATCCAGGCCCCGGAGAATATAATCGTATACGCCCCTAGGCTTAACTTCCTCGATTATCCTAGTAAGCCTATCCTCGGAGAGCTCGGCTTCAGTAAACTTATCTAGTTTATCATAGAATCCCGGGGGTAATTGTAGTGGTTTACGGGTAATTGCTTGGAATACGTCTATATTCAACGGCTTCCTACTGCGAGTCTTTAAGCGGGGCATTATGAGGCTTGGCAGCTCCCGGTAGACGCTGCCGTATAGGTTTGCAGCATAGATGTACTTGTCATGTATGTATACTAGGTTCCTATAAATCCTTAACAGCAAAGAATAATACACCTATACAGCGTCTGCACTATGTATTTTTCATTATACTGTTTCTAGTTATATTATTTACTTAACTATGGGGATTATAGTGGAGGGTTGAAGAGGTTCTATTTTGTCTGGTTAGTTGGGGGTGGGGCTGATGCTTGTGTTGATGCACCTATTAGTACTGATGCCGTGTATATTGCTGCCCCTGATTCCGGCGCGTATAGGAGGGTTATATTGTATAATTTCTTAACGGGCTTAATGTTCTTAGGGATAATATATGAGATCTCCTGGCTCTCTCCACCACCTATTATTAATGGCTTGGTGAAGGATGGGCCTCCCTTTAAATCCTTATTATTAATCTTTATCCCAATAATGAATATCTTCCCACTACCCGGGTTGTGCAGGTCTATTACTAGTACTCTATTCTTCGTAGCGGGGTCGATTGTCATATAGGCGTTATCGATGACTAGTGTTGAGGGGCCTCCTCCCAGCTTGATCTGGGGTGGGCCGATCAGTATTGAGAGTATCATTAGGGTTATCATCATCCCTAGAAGCGTCGGTATAACCGTTACTACTAGGTACATCCACCTCATTACGGATACCTTCCACTCCAGTAATAGTCTTAGCAGACCCCTCTATCAGCGGGTCTTAAATATTGTAATGCCTATTAAACCCGGCCCGTCCCCTATACACTATATTGTTTTAGATAAATGCTTATTTTAGCATTAAATGTTTCCCCAGCCATGAATTGATCAGATACGATGTTTCCATTAAGCGTGGCTGTCTAGTATGTGTAGGTGCTCCCTAACCCTTATCACTGCATGCCCGTAGATCTTCTCGGCGATCTCGGGTATTAATACCTCCTCCGGCTTACCGTAGACGTATACATTCCTATTAATGAGTAGTATGTGTGAGGTATGCTTCAATAGGAGCATTGGATCATGGCTTGTAACTATTACGAGCTTCTCCCTCGAGAATCCAGCTATTAGCTCGGCAAGCTCGATCTTACCGGTGGGGTCGACGTTTGAGAAGGGCTCGTCCAAGACAAGGATCGGGGGGTCTCTTACTAGAGCCCTAGCTATTAGTCCACGCTGCTTCTGCCCACCGCTGAGGTTGTTGAAGTCTTTATCCCATGCTTCCCTGGGTAGCCCGACTTGCTCGAGTACCCTTATAACCCTCTCCTTCTCCTCCCTCCTAAGTACTAGGCGGGGCCATTTACGCTTCATTACTAGGCAGCACTCTACTAGTTCTCTAAGCGTTATCGGGTAGTATATACGGTGTAGTGATAGCTGGGGTGTGTAACCGATGTATTTCCCAGCTCTATCCGGCTTACCGGTTACGTCTTCACCGTTAATAATCACTCGGCCCTCCCAGGGCTTTAGTAGTCCTAGTATTGTTTTTAGGAGGGTTGTTTTACCGGCTCCGTTCGGGCCTAGTATTTGTATTATACCAGTTCCGAGGTGCTCGATGGATAAGTTATCGAGTATCTTCTCCCCACCATAACCCACAGTAACATTCTCCAGCCTTATACACGGCTTAACGCTACAGCTCATAGCTTGCAATCCTCCTATTCTCCCGAGGGGCTGGATTTATATCCCCCAGTACTAGTATGCACATATTCGTGGAATATATTGATTGCTTTGTGCACGTTGGTGGTGATCGTGGGTTGTCCATGAGAACCGGGGGGTTTACACTACTACTAATACTCACACTAACCCTAATCCCCATAGCCCCCGCTATGAGCAATGATTATGCAGGAGCCGGTAGGGGTCTCTACATACTTGTTTCCTTCCCAAACCTAGCACTAGATGTTGGGAATATTACTTGTCCCGGTGATCGCGTCGAGTATATTGCACCCCCCGGCGTAGACCCCCACACTTATACGCTGACACCAAGTGATCGGCAAAGGATCATGGAAGCCGACGTTATAATTTCCACGGCCCACACCGGTTTTGAGATGAGGATTAGGGAGATGAACTCCTCCGGGCTCATCCACGGAGTCCTGGTGGAGATCCCTAAGATTCCCGGGATTAGGATTATGGATAACCCCGTTACCCATCAGCCAAACCTGCACATGCCCATATACGACCCCCACAACTACATAGTATTCATAAACTATATTGCAAAACTGTTCTCGAAGCTAAACCCTTATTGTAGTAGTTACTACTTGGATAGAGCTAGGATAGTATCTAAACGTGTATATGAGTTATTGAATAATACTCCAAGGATTAATGCTACGGCGCTAGCTGAAGCCCCCTACATGCAGTACGCTGTTTCATGGACTGGTATTAGGGTTAAACACCTCTTGGTCAAGGAGGAGGATACGCCTGCTACGCCGGAGGATTTACTGCGTATTAGGGAGGCTTTATCTAGGCATGAGATCAATGTTGTACTCGTATCCTACCCGCCGGTCTCCATTTTCTCTCGGAGAGCTACTAGTTTGGCCCGGGAATATAATGTATCAATAATCTATGTTCCGGTACCGATGGGTAATTCCTCGATCATTAGTAAACTGGGCTTCATTAGCCGGGAATTAGCGGGGTTTGGTGAGGGTTTTGGTGGAGGTTTACCCCTGAAACCCCCCGGTTCCCATGAAACACTGGAAACCTCCACGACAATAACAGGCCTCCTACTACTCGCAGCGATGATAATTTATGTTTTATGGGTGGGGAAGCGGTGAATAGGGGATTGATTATTAAGCTTACAGTATTAATCCTAGTAGTCCTCTACGGTCTCTTATTATCTCTAACTTATAACCCACTGTGGGTCCTTGTAATGGTTTCAACAGCGATCGGCTTCGGCTCTCTAAGCAGCATCCTAGCCGCTCGCCGGTTCTTCTTCCTAGGCGGTGCTGCTCCCCACTCTGCACTTATGGCTGTAGCATTATCTATCCCCCTAGCCTACTCGTTTGGGGGTAGTTTTGTTTTCTGGAGCATATTGATCGGAATACTATTAATCTATATTGCAGGCTATAGCATCTATAAGGATGTTGACCCGGATATTGCTACTGCTGTATTCGTATCATTCACTGCTAGCGGCGGTGTTTTAGCGGCTTATTACGCCCTAGTAAACTACCCGATCGGCTTCGACCTTGCAAGCCTCATAATAGGGGATCCAATACTTGCTACGGCTAGTGATGTATTATTAGCATTAATAACATCCCTGATCACGTTTACAGCGGTTATACTAACTTATAGGGAGCAGTTAAGCCTCGGGATTGATAGGGATTCCGCTAGGCTCAGCGGTCTACGAGTCTTCCTCTACGATTTCCTAATATTTACAATACTTGGTTTAACAATGATTGTTTTCCTGAGAATTGCCGGCTACATCCTCGAGCACGTCCTAGTACTTTTACCGGCTAGTATCGCTGTATCCCGGGCTCGTAGTAGTTTTGAAGCATTAGAGGTTAGCATTGTAATGGCTTTGTCGAGTAGTTTATTAGGCCTTCACACCGGTATATTGTTCAATCTATCGCCGAGTGGGCTGACCGGACTGTACCTATTATTATTTTATCTGGTAGCTGTCCAGCCATGGGTGGGTAGGCATGGGTAGTAAGCGTAGGTTCGGTGTTTCAATACCTTCCAATCTAGCTGATCAGCTGGACTTATTAGCTGAGAGGATAGGTAGGGATAGATCTAGCCTAGTGGTGGAAGCGCTTAAAACATTTATACACGATCACCTCCACGTCCTAGTACCACACCACTGCACCGGAATCATCGTCTCGAGTAGCTCGGGTGAAGGTATTAGTGGTAGTATTATTGAGAAGCACCGGGATATTATAAAGTCTTATAACCACTACCACGTTGATGGCCTGTGTATTATTACTATTATAGTATCCGGGGAATCGGGGAGGATTAT
>WAON01000082.1 GCA_015521265.1 Desulfurococcales archaeon | reverse complement strand
CTTACATACTGGCTTATGTTTGAATATGTCTACAACGTGTATCATATTATACTTACACATGAGCTTACCCAGTACATCGCTGTTACTTAGCCATTTACCCCTAGGCTCCCAACCAATATATTCGCCCTTTCTAAGTAGTGTTGATGTTTTCTCGAGGAATTCTTCAACCCATTTTATGGATTCATCGTTGTAGGGCATTCCAGGAGGTGTTTGTATAACGATTATCTTCGAGCCCAGGATTCTAGAAACTTCTAATGTCTTTTTAAAAGCATTAATGTTCTCTTTAGTTGGTTTCAGCCAGCCATAGTTTTTCAAGTCGCCTGTCGGCTTTACTTTTAACCTACGCCATGTAGGAGATTTTGAAGGATGAGTTATTACCTGCCATGCTTTAACAGTGAATTCAAAGTCTTCCGGTGCTTCTCCTCTGATTTTTTTAGCCCATTCAATTGATGGTAGATTATAGAACGTATTTTGTAGTTCAACTAGTTTTAGTTTTTCATAGTACTTCTTACGAGAGACTGGGAATCCGCAGCATCCGATTTTTATAAGCATGACTGATCATCTAGTGTTTGATCTCAGAGGCTCTAACATCTTTTACCGGTTCTAATCGTTTTAGTTCTTCTACTAGTTCTAGTATGTCGTTCAATATTGATTTTGAATAATCCACAACCATATAGCATTCACCCAGTTCACCACGTCTAATCACTACACATTTAGTAGCAATTATATCAACGCCTTTATCGGCTAGTACACGTGTTATTTCAGCTAAGACTCCTGGTCTGTCCTCGACGCTAATGCTGAGTTCTGCTAGTTTAGCCTTTTCAGGGACTGGGGATAATAGAATCTCCTTCTTTTCCCGATCAGCTATTAATAAAACGGTCATTCCTTCATGTATGTCGAGGGCTTCTCTGATAGTTAATGGTATTGTTATTCTACCCTTGGAATCAACTTTAGCTATCTCCTTGATCTTCATTTATTATTCCCCTTTCTTTCCCACTATATAGTGAATATAGAAGTCTGTAGGTTATATAATTCTTTATATGTATTAGACTAGAAAGGATAGGGTATTTGCGTGAGTGTTTTCACCTTGTATTCTCTGAGGCGCCTCTTCCACTGATCCCCTATTGCTAGTATAGCTATAATATCAACGATCTGTGCGCGAGCTCTAGATAATAAGTTTAAGACTGCTTCAAGTGTTTTACCTGTGTAAACTACATCTGCTAATACCAGTAGCTGATCTCTTCTGTTTATTAAATCCTTATCGATATATATTGTCTCACTAGCACGAGGCCCTCTAATAATGATAGCACTATAGTATTGGATGCCCGGATACATGCGGCGTTTGACAAGAACAAGTGATGAATTCAACTCTAATCCCAACATAGTAGCAAGAGGAAGGACTGATTCACTAGTAGCAATGATCTTAGAGATACTCTTACCTGCAAGCTCAATTGATAAGAGTATTGTGAGTAGCCTTATAATATATGGGTCTTTCATAACCCTTGATAGATCAATAATAGTGCTCTTCTCACTCAATACTAGGTTCCTAAGCAAGGAATCTAAATCGGTTGATAATGATATTCTAGACAATATGTTTATAGCCTGCTCATAACTGGGAATAATATTTCCACGGACATATCTACATAAAATAGATTCGGGAACACCGGTTAACCTGTTTAAGTCTTTGTAAGACATGTGAGGCTTCAATAATCTGAGGATCTCGTTAGCCATAAGCCTAGCCTTCATCTTGTCGAGCTTAGTTCTTGAATAAACACTGTTAAGCTTTTCAATAAGCTCCTTAACCTCTTCTTCAGACGGTTGCCGCAGTAGTAACTCGTTTTTATACTTATTATAAATACTTCTAACCATTGTGATCACTTCATCAAGTATATCAATAACGTTTTTGCCCGGTCTATAAGTATTTTTAAACAATAGAATAAAAAGTTTAGTGGGGGATGAGCATGGTTTTAAGTACTGAATAGTGACGAGAAACCCACGCGGTGACCCCACAATTGGAGTATCAAGTATTATTAAGAAAATACTATAATATGGATGATCTAGAAGGTATTGTTGAGAAAATTGATGAAACCTACTTAACATATGGGTCTCCATTTATAACAATCTGCGGGGAATGCGATAATTTCTACATATGCATATTTCTCCGAAGAACACCTATCGGTAACGACGAATTCAACGATGAATTCCTCGGGCTACTGGTCTTTGTCAGTAATAAATATGGGCTAAACGAAAAAGTAGAGTTATTATTTAAGAGATCCAAGGTTATACGATCCTATGGGCCTGGAACCGCTTTTTATATACCTACCAAATATGTGGAAACCGTTTTAAGAAAACTATGCATGGATTCAAAGGTTAGAAACGTTGATGTCCACGCGTTAAAGTTTGAGGAAGGAATCATATTTCTCAGCGATTAATGGGGCTGCACCTTGCCGGCTTTTAGGGTTAAAAGATGGCTTAGACCTGAAGAATTTAGGGAAATTACGAGGATTGCGGACTATAAGGGTTATGAAAGGGGGGCTGGTTCATTATTTGAATTCAACATTGAGAAAGCTCTTAAGAATAAGTATAGTTTAGAGGATGTAGTTAACCTATTAAGTGATCTTGGTATCGATGTTGATGAATCCTTTATAGATGAACTGAGAAAACTCTACGGTAAACTCGCTATTAGGGCTAAATGGGATTACAGTAGTGGATGGGTAGTTATTAATATTCCGCGGCCATTAAGGTTTCAAGTAGGAGATCTTTTTAGAAAGTATAGTCTTAGAAGATTATATTACAATGACGAGTATATATCTTACAAACTAATACCTTATCGATTACATGATTTTATAGAGGAACTTAGACAAAAAGTCGAGGTAACAGTAATTGATGAGAACAACCTCTTAAAAGACAAAATTCTACCCAAGAAGCTTGAACTGAGAAATATAACATTAAGACCATACCAAGAAGAAGCATTAAGAGAATGGATAAATCATGGTTCTCGAGGAATAATTGCCTTACCGACAGGCTCCGGTAAAACCATAATTGGTATTGCAGCAATAACAGTAGTCAATAGGCGAGCGCTTATCATTACATTTACACGGGAACAGATGTTTCAGTGGAAAGAATCTATTTACAAATACACTAATATTGAGCCGGGATATGTAGGGTTAATATATAGCGAGGAGAAACGTATAGCTCCTATAACGATTACAACTTATCAGAGCGGATTTAGAAACATTAAGCAATTATCACCCCTCTACGATTTATTGATCGTTGACGAAGTACACCACCTACCTGCAGATAAGTTCCGATATATTGCGATCCATTCAATAGCTAAGTATCGTATAGGTTTATCGGCAACAGTTGTAAGGGAAGATGGACGACATGAGGAACTGTTCCCGTTACTAGGGGGAATAGTTTATCATAAAACACCGGCAGAACTAGCAGTACAAGGCTACCTTGCAAGACACCGTATTATAACTGTAAAAGTAAAGCTTAGTAAAGATGAAAAAGAAGAATTCGAAGGTTTAAGGAAGCTTTACAGGAGCTTAGCTGGTTATAGGACGTTTAAAGAAGTATTAGAAGCCGCACTTAAAGGAGATGAAAGAGCTAAGAAGGCATTGAGAATACATAATCGAATGAGGAGTATATTATCGGCTTCAAAATCAAAGATCGATAAAGCCGTTGAAATTGCGCGGCGAGAGTATAGTAGGGGGAACAAGATCATAATATTTACTCAATATGTTGATCAAGCCGAAGAAATAGCACAGAGGTTGAACGCCTATCTTTTAACAGGTGAAATCCCACCAGAGAAGAGGAAGAGGACGTTGAGGGAGTTCAGAGAAGCTCCTTCGGGCATATTGGTTGTTACAACTGTTGGTGATGAAGGATTAGATATCCCCGATGCAAATGTAGGAATAATAGTCTCTGGAACGGGTTCTCGTAGACAATTCATACAGCGTCTGGGACGTATATTAAGACCGAAAAAGAACTCTAAAGAAGCTATATTATACGAAATAGTACTTGCAAATACGCCGGAAGAATACCAGGCTAGGAAGAGGAAAAGGAATAGCCTTGACTTCTATAGTTAGGGAACCTGATCCTTAGAAGCCTAGTAAAGCAATATAATCTAGTAATACGTGGAAATAAAGCCTCACCAGTGTATCTAGACACCTAGTATTTACAATGAGTTTTAAACCATCCCGATCCATATATGCTATAGGCTTCATACCGCTATATACGAACGGTACGATTTCTTTTCTTAGCTCGACGTGTTTTTGAAGAATTGTTTTGTATTTTTTATCATAGAATAGGATTCTCCCAATAAACCATGAGTAATTATACCGGTATATTCCTTCGATGACATAGATAGAATCGCAATCTATATCCCCTTCCATTGCTATTACAGTCTTCCCACCTAATTCTAAACGCGGTAGTTCTCTATTAGTTAAGGTGCTAAGGAAAGTTAATAGTGTACATGGTTTTATAGTCCATGTTTTTATCCATGTTGGTCTAACTAGTTTCATACAAGTTCTGCTTTCACTACAAAGATCTTGTATTTCATCGTCCTGCCTTGACGAGAAGACTAGAGTGTGGGGAGGTATAGCCGTGTATTTTGCTGAGAGAGATTTGCTGTGAAGAAATACTACTACTCCGTATCCTGGTTCTATCGTGTAGGTCAAATTAGTATCGACAGTACAAAGATCCATTAATATCCTTGAGATCACTTTAAAATCTAGTATTGCCGTGTTAACTAGTATAGACCCTTCCCGAATAGCCGGCATGACGGCAACCTACACAACCTATTAATCCGATACGGATAATATCGGAAATACTCAATATTAACCACTAACGTGGTGAGACACTATGAGTTTAGATGAAGATAAGGGGTTTAAAGCTATAAAGATATTTGAGGGTAAAGCCAGGATCGGGGAAGTTCTCAGTACTTTCCAGAAACTAGTACTAAGACCAGAGGATCTATCAAGCCCTGTTTCATTCCAAATGGCTCTTACGAGGATAATGGATTCATTAATGAAGAGTATCGAGGAGGGCCCGAAGAAGAAGTATGTTGCAGAGGTACAATTTGAGGATAGCATGGGTAATAAAATAGTGTTAGCAGTTGATCTGGGAGAGAAGCCGCCTCTATTCTCCAAGAAAGAAGTTAAAGCTAGAATTATTATAGAATTATTTGAGGAAGAAAATGAAGGAGAATCATGATGAGCCTAGTAAGGGCTGATCTCTAGGGATGACGAATAACCAGGCTTCTGAGACAATAAACCCTGTTTATTTAAAGAAGCGAGAGCTTGTAGCGTATTATCTGCTCTGTAGTAATGAAAATACGTGGAATATCGGTGATGCTGTAGATTTTCTTGTTAGTAAACTCTGCCTTAGTAAAAAGACTGCATATAATATTTTTAGGAGGCTTAGGAGGCTTGGCCTACTTAGAAGACAGGTTGATCTAGTCTATAAATGTGTTCCTTTCAAGGTTTATATTGAAAGGATTGTTGAGGATTATGTTTATACTAGGTCTGAGCGTGGTTGTGGTTGAAAAATACTTTTTGTCTATTATTAGTGTTTTAGTCTTGTTACTCTTTTACTTTTAGCTTTATCTCGATAGTACTTACCCTTGTCTCGCGGCCGCTGGGGCTTGTTACTGTCTGGCTCCCGATCTTTATTTCTTCGATGTCAACTTTGCCTGGTAGGAACCTGTTCCTTATAATTTCTACTGTGTCAACTGCTTTACTGATCGCTCTTCCCCTAGCCTTGATTACGATCTCTTTTACGTTTTTGTGTATTAGGGTTAATACTGCGATTACATAGTTCATTACGGGTTTCTTACCGATTAACACGGTGTTGCTTGCGTGCGGTGTTGCTTCGGCCATGTCTTTTCACCTAATTATTGGTTATGTCTAAGACCTATGAGATTGGGGTATTTCTATATAAGCTTTTCCCCGAGTCTAGCGTAGTGTTACTCGGTCTACAGTTTTTAATGTAATCTCCTAGAACCCATGATTTTATCGGGTGTATTTATGGAGAGTAATATTAATCCTATTTATAGGTATGCATGTCCATCATGCGGCGGGGATGCTGAAGCTTATTTTCTCGAGAATATAGGTGTTTGTAGTAAATGTGCTTCAAGCGATAGGCACGAGTTTACGCTGAACGCTTATACTTTATATTCAACAAACGAGTTAGAGCTTGAACACTTTGCCGATTTCTTCAAACAAGCTACTAACGGGTTAGAACTATGGGGAGCACAGAAACTATGGGCTAGGAGGCTACTCAGTGGCGAAAATACCGTAATAATTGCACCTACCGGAATGGGTAAAACAACACTATTATTAACCTATACATTATTCATGACGAAATACCTCGGTAAAACCGCTCTTCTATTAGTGCCTACAAGGGCTCTAGCAAAACAAATGTATAGGAAACTAACAGTTTTCAACGAAAACATAAATGGAAACTTAAGAATAGTAATTTATGATTCATCT
>WAON01000081.1 GCA_015521265.1 Desulfurococcales archaeon | reverse complement strand
GGGTTATACGCTTAATATAACGTGTATCTTCGGGGTGGTTGTTATTGTCATTAGTGTTTTGGAGTACTGATGAGCTTCGGGGACTTGTAAGGCTTAGTGATGAAGTCTATGAACGGGCTAAAAAAATCGGAGAAGAAGCTGGTAGGAAGTTTTACGATGGCTTAATGACTGTTATGGGGTTTAAGGGTAGTACGGAGACGGCTGTAAAGTTTATCGAGATACAGTTTAACGCGGCTATGCCTATAGCAATTCTTGATGAGAGGAATCTTTGGAATGCTAACCATGATTTTATAGGTAAAATTATTCAGCAAATTGATCCATCAAGCCCCATCGATAAATTACTGAAGACCGGGAAGGAGGATCCATCTAAATTTGTCGGTAAGAATAGGTTGTATTTACCCGGGGCTTGGGGAGAGATTGCTTCCTTCTACATACTAAACGTCCCCATCCCCTCAGTTATAAATATTGTATACATTATACACCTAGCAACCTATGTAACAACATTCACTACAGCAACAATACCGGAAATCTATACTGGTAGTGAAGATTTCTTAAAACTAGTTGAAGGGATCACTACTAAGAAGGGTGCAATAGAGTTTCTTACAAGGCTTCTGCGTAGGAGGTACATACCTGAGGACGTCTACGCCGATGCTCTAGAAGCCGTACAGCGTAGGAGGGAACTCGGCTTTAAGAGCCTTAGGGATGTATTAGAAGAACATGAAGCAAAATCCTACACCGCCCTCATGATAACACGCGGGATCTATGGAGTAATTACACAATTACAAGATATTGTTGAGAAGAGTAAAGAGGGGTATGTTGATAGAAGATACATATCAAATATCGTTGGAGAACTTTACAGTTTGATTAAGAGCCTTGAAGCCACTATAAAGGAGTATGAAAGCGTTCTAGGTAAATTAAACAAGTTGTTAACGAGTAGTGGTGAGAGAATAAATATTGATAAGATTAGGCAGTTGATCGAAGAAATATCCGGGTAGCACACTACTGAATCCATTACTCTCCCTTAAGACTGTAGGGGCAAATCTTTTGGAAGGGGCAATACCTACATTCCCAGCTCCATTTAGGGTGAACTGTATCCTCTACTAGCATTTTTAACAATGATGATACATTAATGCTTTTATCCCGTTTAAACTCGTACTCGATGATCTTCTCAGGTGTGATATAGACAAGTATTCCTTTCTCAGCTTCTAGTAGTGAAAGATATATTTGTAGCTGGTAGATATGGTGTTCTCGTGGGAGATTCTGCGATGACCGGCCTGTTTTTATCTCAACTATTATACCTTCATTTTTATTGTAAGCGTCTAGCCTACCCTTTAACGTATACTCTCTACCATGGATCTTATATTTCTTCTCGAAGGGTACTTCTACTTCATAACCATGCTTCTCGAGGTAGGATTCAAGCCCCATATGGACTAGGTCTCCAAGTATTGCCGCTGGTTCGAACCTCATTGTTAGTTCGGGGAAGAGGTGTCTTAAGTGGAATTTATGAGTACATGCTACTAGATCAGTAACGTATACTATGTCCGGACGTTTAGCTTCCTCGAACTTATCCATGTACTCCTTTAATAACTCTCTATAAATCATGTGTGTTACCGTGTGTGATGTGCTAATCCTAATGTTTTGAATATTCTGATTCATAATTATCCACCCAAGGGTAGGAGTGGGGGTTTTCCATTATGTTCTCTAATGTATTTTAATAATCTAAGCGTTGTCTTCGTAACTGGTTCTGGAGGACTCGATAAATTGTAAAATCCAGCGTCTAAAGCATCAGAGCCCGGTGCTGGGTGTGGGGGGTTATCTATGGGTTCCATGTATACATCTATTAGTACAAAGTGCTTCCCATCCGTGCACTTGTTTGGAAGAATCTCGTCCACCCACACGATCCCTACTGGCCTAGCCTTAATACTTGTTTCTTCAAATAATTCTCTAACCGCTGCCTCCCTAATTGTTTCTCCATATTCCAAGTGTCCGCCGGGAATTGCCCAGCAGTTTCTACAAGGATCATATTTACGTTTAACTAGGAGGACTTTATTATTGTATACGACTACAGCTCCTACCCCAACAAATACCTGATTATTCATTTCCTCTCAATTCTCCCTAGGATTATTTCTAGATATGTTCTATGTTCTGGTTCAATGCAGCTTCTAATTCTTTCTGCAATCCTATTGATTTCATCAATACTACATTCGATTTCTAGGTAATATTGCTTAGTATTTTCTAGGTAGTCAATAACTGCTTCACAGTCTTTAGGCCCCCTATATATAGTCCTCACCTTCCGCACTATCCCAACTACGCTGAATCCTAGGGATAACAGTATTTTTCTCATTAACTCATCATCGTCTATGAAGACCTCGTATTCTTCCCTAATCTTTATATCTCCCAGTGTTTTCCTAGGACCCTTATATGTTAAGACGCGTATTTCTTCCCCCCTAGTTGTTCTTCTAACCCTTATTCTTAATGCTTCATCTGTTTCTGAGAAGTCTCTGCATGGATGGTTATAATAGGTATCCGTTTCTTCAACTGTTTGTTGATGCTTATATTTTTCTTCCTCGAGTATTTGTTTGATTAAGCCTATTTTTCCAGGAACAACTATATGGTATTTAGCTTCGGATTCCTTCAACCCCCTCCCCATATCTCCTCGATCTTTAATATAGTCTTATTATTAATCCTCCTATACTCTTCTACTATTTGCTTCGGAGTCTTAGTTTCCCCAGCTTCTACATCAGTTCCTAGTAGTCCTTTTATATAAGCTGGTAATCCATATTGCAAGCCTAGACTGTATCCCCCTTCTAATATGCTGGTTATCGGGATGCTTAACTGGTGGAGCATTAATCCTAGCTTATTATACATGTACATGGACAGCCTAGTATCGGCTAATCCATCCCCCATGTAACCGTCGAATCCCATAGATACTATAACTTGCTGGGGCTTATACATTCTTAGCAGTTTTTCCACAATATCAATTAGTTCCTCATAATAGTCGTCACCCGTATGAGGCCCTATGACTAGGTTTACACTATACCCTCTACCCCTACCCTTACCTATCTGATCAGGGAATCCTGTAAAGGGGTAAAAATTCGATGGATCCCTGTGTATGTCCATGTGTAATACTTTATCCGTTTTATAGAAGATTTCCTGTGTGCCGTTTCCATGATGTATGTCGAAATCCAGTACCGCAATCCTATTATAGCCTTTATCTAGGAGGGAGTTCGCCGCGGCAGCGGCATTATTCAATATGCAAAAGCCCTGTGTAACGGTATTCATTGCTTTACCACATTTTCCCGCATGGTGTCCCGGGGGTCTTAGTAGGATCGCCTTGTATCTATACCCCGTTCTTGCAATTGTGTAGCTGTATATGTATGATTCAACTGCTAGCTCTATGGTATCATTGACTATGTAGGTGTCTGGATCTATTTCTACCGGCGCTATTTTCGACATTTCCTCGAGGTATTTCAAGTAGTTTTTACAATGTACTTTCAAGAGCAGTTCTTCGTACTTGTGAATACTAGGTTTCCCCTCCGCTGAGATGTATTCTAGGTAATCTTCTAGCCCTTCTTCCCTAATACCTTTTAATGCATACATTAACCGCTCCGGGTTCTCTGGGTGATAGAACCAAGGCTTATGCTTAGTCAATGAATTCTTAACTACATAGATCCTAAGCTGGCCTTGGCTGATCAAGCTACTAGTATTCCCTTCCCCTTGTTTAATGATAGGTTTTTCTGGGGGTTATGTAAAATATTTTATTTTGTAATGGATTGATTAGGTATTATTGACTAATACAGATATATCCCTAGTATAGTTGAAGGTTGTCCAGTATTGCTGGATAAGGTTAGAGAGTTTGTAATTGCGCTTGGCCCGTTGTATTTGAGGGTTTTAATTGGTAGTATAGTTTTAATGATGGTAGGCTTACTAATGTTTAGTATAGGGTATTATGTTCTCGGCAATGGTATAATGCTAATACCCGGTAGGCAGTATAGTTATAGTAGTTATATTAGTAGTATTGAATACGTTGTTAGTGATGTTAAGACTTTCTCGTTAACCCTTACTACTGTGCCGGAGATCGTTGGCGAGTTTGAATTAAGAACGCCCGGCTACCTCTCAATCGATATATCCAGTATCGAGCCCGATATAGCTGTTCAATTCGATATTACTGATTCATCCCATAACCTTATATACTCAGTAATAGTCCGTAATGGAGAACACGTCTCCTTACCAATATATTCGCCGGGAACCTATAGGGTTACTGCAAGGCTTGCATCTACACAATACCTTTACATGAGTAATGTGAACGTTAAAATAGAAGTCTTCTCGATGAGGGAGGCTTCATCAATCATCATTGCCCGTTGGTTCCAGCTTATTGGGCTCACACTAATAGGTATAGGGTTCCTCATACTCTTATTCTCATACAGGATCGCTGTTAAAACTGCTGAAGCAGAATACTATATTCCGCCGAAAGAGTTGAGGGAGGAAATTGCTAGTGAGAGCTATATAAAGATATTTACTCCAAGAATACTTGGAGAGGAGGAAGAGGAAGAAGAATAGAATGATATTAATAGAGAATAAAAGGGTAAAAGAGATCAATAAAACGATAGACAATAATGAAACAATACTATACCACGTATTCCTAAGAGCGAAGAAGGATTATAAAGCGTTTAAATGGGTTATTGAAAACTATTATCGAGGCTGGCCTATAAGGATCGAGCATGTGTCGGCGGGTAGGAAGCTGGACGATATTGTTTCTAAGGTATCATCGAGTGCTAGTCCGAATCGATACAACTTCCTATTATTGGGATGGAAGGATTTACCAGGCACTAGGAAATCCTTCTTTATAAGAAGGCCTGATATTCTACTCTACGTTATCGGTAAGGGTAGGATTAGGAATGTACGTTTAGAAGAGCTTTCATGGGAGTTTGAGAAGGCCAGAGCTTTCCAGAGGAACTGTATAGAGTACAATGATGGTGTTTACCGGTTATTCGGCCCTACGAATTGCTTGTTTAAACCAGAACCCTTCCATGATGTCTATTTTTTACATGTTACAAGCCTTGCATCCGGGAAACTCGGGCTTGATGAAGGGGTATATGTTGTTGTTAGGGGTCTCGACGGGAAACAGTACTTCCTCGGCAAAGATGGTTTCTGGGGTTATATACAGTTCTTGGAGGAATACTTGGAGCCTAGGTATTATGGTGGCTCTAAGCCTACGCCGGTAGATCCTGGTGAACTAGTTAAAGCTAATATCGACGCTATTAAAGCTGAGGAATCTATTGTAGCTGGATGGCTTCAACGTGTTGGTAAGGGTTTTGACAGGGTTATTGTTCCTTGGAGTGGTGGTAAGGATAGTACTACTGTACTCTATCTTGCACTACGAGTCTTCGGCACTGAGAGGGTTTATGGTGTTTATGCTCACCTCGACACTGATCTTCCGGGTATGGAGGAATTCATAGATAAGGCCTCGGAGAAGCTGGGCTTGAAGAATCTATTGAAGATACCGGTGGGGATCCGCGATCTCGTTTTAAAGATGGAGCTTCCAAGCCATGATTATCGTTGGTGCACAGGCTTGAAGGTTGATGCTTTAGAGAATACTTATAGGGAACTCTGTAGTAGGGGGGAGAAATGCTTGATTATCAGTGGTGATAGGGATGTTGAATCTGAGAAGCGTAGTGGTAGGCCGCCGATACAGGTGATTGATGAAAACATTGTTAGGGTTACGCCTTTAAAGCAGTGGTCTACCCTCCTACTCCAATTATACATGTATTATCGAGGAATACCCGTAAACCCATACTATGAAGCTGGTTTTTATAGGCTTGGATGCTTTATGTGTCCATCGCTTAGGAACTGGGAGATATTCTTAATGCTAAGGGATCCGCGTTTTAAGAATATAAGGACTGATCCAGTGTTTAAGTCTTTCCTAGAATCTAGGATGAAGCGGGTTTAGAAGTAGTATTGGGCTTGTAGTAGGGCTTCAAGTAACTCGTTTATATCCGGGTTTTTGGGTAGCTTGATTATTGCAAGGTTCGGGTGCCCCGCTATATCTAGTGCTAACCCGTTCCCCATGAAGTATTTTGCTACGCGGAAAGCCGTCCCCCTTGGAGCCTTGACTATTAACAACGTGTACTCCTTACTCGTATCTACTAGGAGTGCTACTGGTGCTTTTAGGATAGCGTGTATTTTTGATGCTAGAGCTGTACCACCCCTATGCTTCCATTTATTCCTAGCATCTATGAATCTGAAACTACCGACTTTCCGTGCCCCCATTGCTAGGTCTAGTGCTAGTTGTTTTACTTCTTCATCCCTCTTATCTACTACTTCTTTAAGCTTCTTAATGATTTTTTCATCCATAGGTGTTGCTAGGGGTGTTGGTGAGGCTAGCCAGTCAACTATTCTCAGCCAGATCTTTTCATCCCTAATAACGTTGAAGGCTTTTGAGAATAGGGATGCTATCTCGAATAGCTTCATGTATTTATCCGGCACCCTCCTACCAGTATCCATGTATCCTACTACTTCTACGAAGGCTTTAAGCCTCTCAGTAATCCTTATACCCTTCTCCTCCAGTATATCGTGGAGTATTAATGCTGTGGGTTTATGGCGGTCTATTATTAATTCATCCACTATTTCCTCGAGCTTCTTCGCATTCGTCTGGGTTGAGAGGTGGTGGTCTATATACATGATCTTCTTTACGCCGAAGTGTTGTTTCAGCATCCAAAGTATCCTGGGGACTGTTTCCGTGTATGGTACGTCTAGCAGTATAACCATGTCGTAGGGTATCCTTATATCGCTTAGTATAAACTTCAACCTCTCCGGATCAACTGGTTTCTTATCTAGGAAAACCCTCCCCTTTATAGGGTATTCTCCAAGCTTCTCCTGCGAGTAGACTATTAAGGCAGTCGATACTAGTCCATCAGCATCCCAGTCTCCACCTACGAATACCCTCGGCAGCTTCGGCATCGCTTATAACCCTGTCCCCCTATCCCTGTTTCTCTCCCTGCTCCTCTCCTACTGGTTTTAATTGATGTTTCTTCTTATACTCTTTAGCTACCGATATAAGTGCTCCTCCTAGGTTGAAGGCTATTAGTATGTAGAATAGTTGGAGTAGTAGGGGGGAGGCGTCTAGTATTACTTTTACATTGTATTTTGATAGGTATTTCTCTATTTTGCCGAATCTTATACTGTATAATATAATGTATAGTGCTGTGATGTGTATCGCGGCTTCTGCTAGTGAGCTGTAGGGTAGGTAGGCTTTGCTTAGCTGTAGGAG
>WAON01000080.1 GCA_015521265.1 Desulfurococcales archaeon | reverse complement strand
TATTTATTGTTATTCATAAACTTGTTCAAATATCTTTAAAAAGTATCAATTACTGGTTAATGTTTCCAATCCTTTAAAAACCATGTATTATGTAGTGTCCTATTATGGAGGAAGTGGTTAGTATTGGCGGGTTCTAAGTGTCCGTGGTATATGAATAAGGTTTGCTATAGCCCGAAGACTATTAGTGAGTACGGATCTCCTAGTCCCATACCGGTTAGTAACGGTTATTGCTTATCAGATAACTATAGGGAGTGCCCGTATTATGTAGAGTCTAGCGAGGAGGGAGAGAAGGGGGAGGGGTTTCTTAAATCCCTCGGGATCGAGGTTAAGGAGGGGTATTATCAGCCGATACACGTTATACCCTGTAATACTCGGAGCGAGTGTCCATTCTTCAAACTACGTAAGGAAAACGGCATTTGTATAGCCTACTGTGCAGCTACTGAGAGATATATTACAAAATCCAAGGTTTGGAAATGTGTAGAATTATGGAAGAACTGCCCATTTTATAAGATCGGGTTAGAAGTTCTGAAAACCTAGAATCTCCTCTTTTCCAATTAACCCATTACTAGCTCCTCTGCCTCCCTCGATAATGCTAGTTTGTGATGCTAATAGCATTAACTGCACGATTGATTCGAGATCAGGTATTTTATCGAAATATACCGGGTCGAAGTCATTTATTAAAATGTATGGATACTCAGCTTCCTCGTCTGGTATTGATTGATAAAACACTGTTAACCCGTAGCGTTTCTCAATGATCGATACTGCGTAATCGATTATCTCCTTAATAATTCCGGCTTCATCTGAATTATTATGGAAGAAAACAATGTAGATATCCAAGCCTATACACCTACTGATTTACCGGTTAATTCTCCACTGGGAGAATTGACTGTGTTTTCTTTTTAAAGACTACAGCTTATCATGTTAGGCACTGATCTATTCCTCTAATCTCCACTCTAATACCTCCATGCTGGAATATCGATGATACCCCTTCCCGGCTCACACATATATTCACACTTATCCCTTCCGCTTGTTCTTGTAGTTGTAGCGCTACGAGCCGCCCCATTTCTCTACCGTATATTATCGGTGACAACTCTAAGTATAGCCTCCTAGCTGTTTTAGTCATCCTCTGTATCCATTCCAGCGGTAGGTCGGGCCGAACGATCTTTGTTTGAGCAAGTAGAACTATAGAGTTACTGTATCTCGGATTAGCTATTACTCTTCTTAGAAGGCTGTTTGGCTCCGGGCTGCTGTCTATCAGGAGTATTGTTTTTGCATCAAGTATCTTGTACAGCATACTTATCGGCTTATGACGAATCTCATAAAAGTAAATCCTCGAAAAACAAACACCTTGTTTGCAGTGATCGATTAATGTCTTTAGAACCATTGGGTAGCTAACAACCCTTCTAGCGATAATAATATACTTCCACTCTTCAGCGATAATATCGAGGAAATCCCCTAGAATACTCGTTCTACCAGTTAACGTGTAAACAACTCCAAATCCAGAAACATTAAAATATAGCAGTGTAGGGGTTAATGACATATACTACCGCCATTTAACTATGTTATATTATATATTTCTCTCTTTCTAGTCAAATATAAATACAGTGAATAGGGTAATTCATGTTTATTCTGATAAAACAATACTCTCTATAATTTTTTCTCTGCGGAGATAGTATATGCCCAGTATGATCGGTGTATAATACAATATGATCCTCGTCAATAATACAACGTTAGGCGGTAAAACCAGTGATAAACCATACTCAGCACTAATAGATCCACCGGGAGTCGGTATTGACGATAACGCGTTGCTGAATAAGTACCCGATTACAGAGTCTATTAATCCCTTAAAGGTGAACCTATAGCCGTAGGATAAATAGATGAAAAAACCTGTTAAGCCGAAGAGGAACTGGTAAGTTAACGTTAAAAGTATAACGACAAACTTATCTATAAATCCCATTTTATCAGTTGTTTCTCTAAATGCCTTCGCGAATTCTTCATACCCACTATATATTCTCTCATGTTTACGGACATAGTTCAAGACGAATTTAACGAATCTATTTAGGGGGGGCTTAATTGATTCCGGCTTAATCAGGTTCTTCATTATGTAGTAAAATGTCAGCCAGAATGCTATGTTTCCAATAGCTATTATTAAGACTAGGATCGAGAGAGGCCATGCATAGATAATAAAGCCTAACGCTATAGTGTTAACTGTTAATATATCGTATATTGGCTCGATTATGACTATTGAAAAATACCTTGAAAACTTCGAGTTCAGCTTATAGGATAAATAATAGGCTCTAGCAGGTTCTCCACCTATCCCTGAAGGAGTTATGTAAGCCATGAAACCCCCTACAATTCTCGCTTTAAAATACTCAGACATCGGTAGTAGGTTTTCTCTACCATCAAGGATCTTATGCAGTATTTTCAGCCTATAACCCGATACCAGCCAGCCCATAATACAAGATATCAACCCTGCAACTGCATAGTACGGATAGATCGGGAGCTCGATGTTTCTAACCATTATAATCATATATACAACTATTACAGCAGTAGCAAAACCAGTGCTAAATGCTATCGTTCTTTTACTAATTCTTCGGTTCGTCAAGTTCCCTGCTACTCCCTCATAGCTAGTCTCCAGTATTTCTCGATCGTTTTAATACTAATCACGCCTCTCCTTATCACTTTAAAACCCGATCCTGCTATCTGTATAACCGCGGATGGGCCTCCAATCGGTGCAGGTCCTTGATCAATGTATAAATCAACTTTTCTACCCAGTTGTTTGTATGCATCGAACATTTTCCTCGGCGGTTCAAGTCCTGAAAGGTTAGCACTAGTACCCGTTACGAAGCCGTTGTTTTTCTCAGCGATCCTCCTTATTAGTGGAGCGGCTGGAACCCTGAAGCCGATCATACTACTAGGCGATACGTATCTAGAAAATACGGGTTTCTCAACTTTTAATATAACTGTTACCGGGCCCGGCCACAAATATTCTAACAGTTTCTTAATCCACCCACTTACACCAGTAACATCGGCTACTCTTTCAATACTTGATGCTAGTAATGGTAATGGTTTATCTAGAGGCCTCTCCTTAACCCTGTAAACTTTGAGGACACACTCATCCCTAAAAGGATCCGCTAATAAACCGTATAAAGTATCTGTAGCAGCTACAACTAAGCCGCACTTCCCCAATACATGGACCGCTTCATCTATAACACTATCCCTAGCTTCATGAAACCAAGCCTTTAAGACACTGGGCAAAACCATCACACACCAGTACTCTTCTCCCAGGGAGAGTCAAATATTTAAAGCATTACTAAGAATTCATTGAAGGAGCGTATGTGTATAAATAAGTATGGTCGATAGTGACCGGTGTTGAGGGATGGGTTTTTAGTTATAGTGAGGAGAAAATCGAGTCTATGCGTGTTGATAGGAGGCAGCTACGCGAGATTATAAAGGAGCTTAAGAAGTGGAGTGCTCCAGCTACAGTCCTATTAAGCCTGTACATTCCTCCAGGTAGGCCTGTTAGTGACGTATTGAATATGCTGAGGCAGGAATTATCGATTACTGATAACATCAAGTTGAAGAAGACGCGGAACGCTGTACAGCGAGCCTTATCAGCGGCTATTGAAAGGCTTAGCAAGATACCCAAGATCCCCGATAACGGGTTAGCATTGTTCTGCGGCGAAGACATGAATACCGGCGACTTCATATGTTTAATGTTTATACCGCCTGAGAAAGTACCAGTATACTTCTACCGGACGGATAAGCACTTCCACACCGAGTTCCTCGAAGACATGGTTCTCGAGAGCAACCTTATAGGCTTATTACTAGTTGAGAGAGATGCGGCAACCATAGGGTTACTTAAGGGTAGTAGGCTCGAAGTACTCGAGGAGCTTGAGGATTATATTCCGGGCAAGCATCATCGTGGAGGGCAGAGTCAGCGAAGATTTGATAGGATCATCGAGCAGATGGTTACGGAGTTCTATAAGCGTGTTGGAGAACATGCTAAGAGGCACTTCCTACCATTACTCGAGCAGGGCAAGCTTAAAGCAATCCTACTCGGAGGACCAGCTTACAGTAAATACGACTTCCTAGAGGGAGATTACCTAGACTATAGGCTGAAGAAGATCGTGCTGCCTAGGCTTATAGACGTCGGCTACCAGGGGGAGGTTGGGCTGAGGGAGATGATTATGAAAGCCAGTGATATACTGAAAGAGCAGGAATACGTTGATGCTTTGAGAGCGGTTGAAGAATTCAAACTCCACCTAGCTAAGGATGACGGGTTAATAGTTTATGGTGAAAACGAGGTTAAACAAGCCCTCGACATGGGTGCTGTTAAAACACTGATAATAGACGAGAATAGGCCTGATGCACATCACTGGGCTGAATACGCTAAGAAGCGAGGTGCTAAACCAGTATTCCTGAGCGATGATATACCCGAGGGAGCATGGATCAAGAAGACCTTCGGGGGCTTAGTAGGCATATTAAGGTATAGGATTTACTAAATACAAAAACACTACTATTAAAACCCATAAACGACAAGTATTTCAATGAGAAAGAATTAAACTATATCCAATCCTACACGTCAAGCAACACATTAGGGAAGTGGATAGCCTTGGAAATCCACATGGAGCCTGAAAAGAAACGGGAACTCCTAAAACTAATCCTTGATGCAGGCTTAATGGAGGATTTCATTAATTGGCTTCAACAACAGGGTTACAGTTACGTATTTGGAAAACTAGACAATATACCCGGCGAACTAGTAGAAGCCTATGTTAAAATTAAAAAGCTTGTTGTTGAAGACGAAGATAATAAGATATTTGAAGAAGCACTTGAAACTCCGGAGCTGGAACCACCCGATAAGAGAAACGTCATACCAGCTAAAAAGAAGTGAGCAATACCGGGATCAATTTATTCCCTCTCTTCCTCGTTTTTCAGATTCAGGGAACCGTTAATATAGGGTTCTAATGGATAGATATTATATCGAGTGCCCCGGAGCCCGTGCTACGCCCCCGTGTACCGGGGGAGGATGAGCATGGGACGGGTCACTCCCGGCCATACTACAAGCAAACGATAATATAATGAATACACTTCTACCTCTATTGTCATATATGTAGCAATAGTATTAATCGATAAGCCTCATCCATATATGCATTTATAGTAGGATTGAACTACTTGCAGTGTATACGTCTATGCTTTTAATATATTCGCCAAGGAGGATAGGTATTTGCAGTGTTTTTATGGTAAGTTGTAATACAAATATATACAAAAGAGTAAAATTAAAAACCCATACCTACGAATAATATAAGAACGGTGAAAAATCTATACTCGGGGTGAATGGGTGTGAAGGCGATAAGCCCTGTAATCGCAACCCTGATCCTAATCGCTATCGCCGTCATTGCTGGAGTGTTCGTGCTCAGGCAGTTCATCCTACTATCAAGTACTAGCAGCCAGCAGAACATGCTACAGGTACAAGACGTAACCTTCTACAGGACGATCAGCCCAGACGGAAAAACGATGAACGTAACACTACAATTCAGCGTCAAGAACATAGGACAGAGGCAGATCACACTAGTCTCAGTAAGAATACCCGACATACCTGGATATGACCATCCAATCCAAGTTACCCTGAACCCTGGACAGGTATACAGTGACACCATATCAGTATTGACAAAGGCCGCCTACACGCAGACATGGGACACCGGTACCGAGCACGATGTAATCTTCGTCTACAAGGTACTAGGACAGCCTTATAACCAGACTGTAAGCCAGAAGGGAGTTGTACAGTAACATCGTCTAAATAATATAACCCTACCTCTTTTTTAACAATTATCCAATTCTTGGAAAACAATAAGTTAAAAGAAGACTAAATTCATACCCGGACAGTATCTTGTTTATGCTGAATCCCACTATCCAAGCTTCTAATCTAGGCATACAATAATATACTACTATGAATATACATGACAGTATATCAAACACTAATTATTTATAGGTATAAACAGTATAGTATATCATTGACTTATATATGTACATAACTATAGATGGGGAGGAATCAATGGTTGAGAAGAGAAAAATACAGAAGACAGGGTCTTCCTCCTATATAATAACACTGCCGAAGGACTGGATCGACACTATGGGGCTGAGGTCAGGAGACTATGTACTAGTATATGAACATGAAGGGAAACTAGTGATTACGCCGCCAAAAGTTGAAGCTAAGAGGAGGATTGGCGAGATTAGAGTAATAGAGCCCGTTGATAACGAGGAGATATTCAGAGTACTTGTTGCAATGTATCTCGCTGGTTATGATACTATAAAGGTCGGCTTCAACCCTGAGATCAAGGGGTTGGCTAAGCGTTTAAGTGATTTGAAGAATTATGCTAGGATAAAGCTTGCCGGATTGGAAGTTGTTGATGAATCCTACGATACTATTACTATGAAGATCCTCCTAGACCTTAGAGAACTCCCACTAATAAGAGCTCTACGTAGACTGCACTTAATCGTAAATAATATGTTGAAGGACTCTATAGAAGCCTTTTATCGTAATGATAAGGGGTTAGCAGATGCTGTAATTCAGAGGGATGATGAAGCGGATAGGTTCCACTTCATGATTGTTAGACAGCTTGCACTAGCACTACTAGATATTAGGATAATGTATGAGTTAAAAATCAACAACCCCGTTGAAACAATTAATTACCGTATAGTTGCTAGAAACCTCGAGAGGATAGCCGACCATGCGGTTAATATTGCGAAGAGAACCTATCATAGACCGGAGAAATGCGTCCTATGCGAGGAAACATATAGGATCGGGTTGAAGATAATCGATCTATTCAATAAGGCTATGGACAGTCTATACAAGCTGAGCCGTAGGGAAGCCGAGGAAGCGATTAAGACTAGTAGTGAGATAGTCTCATTAATTGAGACAACACTGATAAACAAGATATTATTGGGTAATATAGAGTCTAAAGAGAAAGCATTACTAACAATGATCTATGATAGCCTTAGAAGAATAACAAGGTATAGTAGTGGAATAGCAGAAGCTACACTAAACATTAAGGCGAATAGGAACAATATAAATGAGATCAAGTAAGAAAGCGTTTCCAAATAGCCTCCTTTAAATACAGGAGACTGCTAGGGCAAGTACTATAAACACTTAAGGATATTCCTTTTAACATCTTAGCAGTCCCTAGTATGGAGGGTTGCTGTACTTGTTTCCCTTGGTCCTCCGCGTTAATAACAGGATCGCTTTCATAATAACAGTTGCTGTTTTATTTGGATTGTTTACTTTTCTAACACTGGGTTTTTGGAGCGTATGGATCGGCTATGCTGATACTGAGTTATACAATTATCTTTGGATAACTCCTGCTGTATGGCTACTAGTATATTACCTTATATCTGATGGGAGGTTTGGACTTAATAGTAAGTATTCTGCTGCTATCTCTATAATACTCTTAACCGTAGGGATTTACTTCTATATACATGCACCCTACTCTCCCCTCATAGATCAGGAGCTTCTCGCTGGAACTGTTTTTACTGGTTCTGCCCTGCTTATTTTCCTACTCAATAGTGCGAGTTTGAAGAAGCTCTTAATAGTTTCAGTAATCACTGTTTCTACGGGTATTCTTTTAATTCCCCCGCCTACGGGCTGGGTTTTTGATTTATCAGCGGTACTTACACGGCTTCTCCTCTACCTAGCAATACCTCTAGCCCGTCTATTTGGAACCCAGCTATCCTATACTGAAAAAACTGGTTCCCTACTCGTAGTTGTCTCTTCACCCAATGGACCGGTTAATTATGATATTGCACCCGTCTGTAGCGGTATTATAGGATTTCTCAGCGTATTAGCTGTTACACCGTTAATCCTCTACGCATCATTTACTGGTTCAAAAAACAATATTAGGAAGCTTGTAGCCGGATTATCCGGCTTCACATTCTTAGCTATCGGTATGTTCCTAGCAAACGTGCTGAGACTGTCCCTCGTCTTCTATACTACATGGCTTTGGGGGAGAGAAATCGGGTACAACCTATTCCACTACACTCCCGAAGTAATACTTGTACTACCAGTAGCCTACATAGCGATAAAAATCGTTGAGAAAATTGCCGGCGGCTATTTCTTCAACTTATCCAAGCCGAGAATAATATACCAGATAGACTTACCATCGCTTATCGCTGTCGTACTAGTACTATTAACAATTATCCCGATAACAATAAGCTACAATTACTCGACAAGCAACTACTTATTCGTAAATATCGATAACGGCCCACCAATGATCCTAGACCGAGACCACGGCGTGGTGGAAGATTTTATATCGCCTAGCAACACTATGGGGTTAAACTTCAAGTATTTCGGGAGAATACATGAATGGGAGAAAGAACTCAACCCAACAACCCGTATACACTTCTTCCGACACGTATTTAATAATAGTAGAATTCTGGACATATACGTTGAATACTCGATGACTGGCTCAGGCATTCATGTATGGGAAGTCTGCCTACCCTGGCAGAATATATCGATCTATAATATGTCATGGCCCATATTCCAGGATCCCAGTGGTAAGTTTCTACAGGAAGTATGGTATATACAGTATGGTAAAGGCGATTTTAACGGTGTATTAATCTATTGGAGAGATAAAGTCTATACCAGTAGGGGTGTAGAGTATTTTCGTTTAACAGTTATGCTTAACAAGTACGGGGGTAACGTTACTGGAAAGGATAAAACACTAGTCTATAACCTTGCATATAAGCTCTGGCTGACCACGCTTAAAACTAGCTATAGTATTAGGAGTATTGAAAGCATAGGTTATAGCTACTTCTTAAGCACAGCTTTACCGATAGTCTCGATCAGCTACATAATATTGTTTTACAGCGAGTTAGCAAGGAGTATTAATAATAAATTAAGGATAAGTTTTAAACGCGGTAAAAAATAATGGGAAAAAAGAATTAGTTATATAGTTCTATCATATTGTGTTACTGTACCGAAGCCTTTGTTGATACCTTCTGTATTGCCGGCTGTCCTAGTACCTGGTAGTATACTTCAATAGTGTGCTCTGTACCAGTGTCCCACTTCGGGTTATACTTCTGGTTTCTGAAGATTGTATATGTTCCTGAGAATACTTGTCCTGGGTTTAACGATACTGGCTGGAAGTTCTTAGTTGGGAGACCATCGACTGTTATGTTCTTTATAGTTACAACTCTCTGTCCAACGTTTTTAACGCTGATCTGTAGTGTTACTGATATGAGGTTTTCACCTAGTTGTGGATAGTACTTTATCGTCCTGTATAGGACGGCATCTTGTATTTCTAGGGCGTTCTGTTGAACGGTTGTCCCTGATAGTAGGATGAACTGTCTTAGTACGAACACTCCAGCGATTACTGCTATTGCTATTAGAATGAGGGTAGCTATGACTGGGCTTATCGCCTTCACACCCATTCACCCGAGTAGAGGCTTATGCTAGCCTATATATTTTTAATATATGCTACTAAATTTAGCTTTTTCTTTATACCTCTACCTAGGAGTGGTTTGCATATCATGTTATCTTATTATTCGAATATAGGTTATATTCATGTATAGTCTAATTATATACGAATAGCCTGTATCGATGCTCGAAGTGTTAGGCGTGGGGTATGAGGTTTGTATAGCCTAGATCCTTCACTGC
>WAON01000079.1 GCA_015521265.1 Desulfurococcales archaeon | reverse complement strand
GTATATATATTATGTCTTCGGTGTCTAATATATTATTTGGACAAAAGATTTTAGAACTTTACTACTACTCTACCGGTTTTGTCTATGTATGCTACCAGCATTGCTCTTGTATTATACCTATAACCTATTTTCCCCTCCGAATCCACAGCGATCAAGCCCATAGTATCCCTTCCAACCCTAGAATCTACATAATCCATCAATTTATCCAGTGCTTCCTCGAGATCACCTGTTTCTTCCACGAGTTGTGATAGCTTCAAGCAGGGCATAGCCTTTATTATTTCTTCTCCCCAACCGGTCGAGCTACAGGCTACCCTACTGGTTGCATAGAATCCTGCTCCCGGTATTGGGGAGTCCCCGATCCTACCCGGAAGCTTCAATATTACTCCTCCAGTGCTAACGGCTGCCGCTAATCTTCCCTCATCATCAAGTGCTACCGCGCCGACAGTATCCCCTACTCCTACTAGTTCTTTGAGGGAATCAGCCAGAACCGGGTTTGCCTCTAGGTATTTTACCAGTTCCCTACCATACCTTGTACTCGCTTCCCCCTTAAGGATCCTCGAGAGGGTTTCCCTGTATCTTTCCCACACGTGTTGTGGGGGTGGTGGTAGTGGTGGTAGGTTTAGCCTCCTAGCATACTCATCTGCACCCTCCCCACCCATTATTATGTGTGGTGTTTCTACTGCTACATGCATCGCTAGTAATATAGGGTTTTTCGTCGCTGTTACAGCTGCTACAGCACCGATTAATCCATCGCTACTCATTACTCCAGCATCAAGAGATCGCGTGCCCAGTAGGTCTAATACACTACCCCAACCAGCATTTAATACTCCGGAATCCTCCATACACTTAACACCAGCTACTACAGCTGATAACGAGTCCTTCTCGCCTAGTATCTCCCATGCATACCTCGTACATTCTTCTATGACTCTAACAGCTTCACCCTTAACCCTCTCATCCCTCCACGAACCTGCTCCACCGTGCAGTATTAATGCCCCCATGCCTAAACCACCATTCTTAGACTAGTAGAGTATGATCCATTTATAGGGAATACGTATTAGTGTCTCGGACAACGTATAATTAAAGAGTTTATGGAATAATAAGTTTCAACTAGATAAACTGTTCAGCATTGGGGCTTGATTGTTTTGCATGGTTTGGAGAAACTTGTTGAGAAGATCAGGTTCTACCCTGAGCGTGTTACGCCTCACTTAATGCCCGGTTTATTCCTTGGAGTAGGCTTACTGGCTATCTCCTCCCTAGTATACTCGGTGTTGATGGGCGGCGTTGGAGGATCGACTGCATGGTATACTCCACTAGTAGGCTTCTACGTTATATATGTCCTAGCATCATCGATCAGCAGTTATAGGCTACTGAAACATACACATAGACACTTGGTAGACAGCGGTATTGTTTCATATTTGAAAGCAAAAGAGCTTGGAGATAAGGATGCTATTATTAAACTCTACCGCGGCGGCTTGTTGAAGAAGGATATTCCAAGCCCTATAACTGGCTTCATATTAGTAATAGCAACTCTCGGTATAGCTTACCCGGTAATACTATATATTACCGAGAAGAATCTCAGAGAACACATTATAGGTGAAGAGAGAACCTTTCTATACATGGATCCCGGTGTTAAGAGGATCGGTATTGAAAACCTACTAGTAGATCTAGCCGCTACACTCCTAACACTAGGATTCTACATGATATACTGGTCTTGGAGAGTTGTAAAAGTTTATAATGAACACGTGTTGAGAATGCATATTTATCCTAGGCTTGAAAAAGTTAAAGCTCCCAGTCCTCGGGGCGATGTAATATATTCATCACCGATCTTCATAATAACTGGCTCACTACTAGTTGGAACAGGGTTAACCGGTTTCCTCGGAATAGCTGGTTTCAAGACACATATACTATTATCCCTCGGCTTCGGCTTCCTAATAGCTTACTACTCTATCCGGTACAGCAGATCCGGCTTAGCTAGGCATGTCTTCGGCTTACTAGGCATAATCTATCTATTCTTCACTCTAGGAACAATAGCCGGGTTCCTAGCTTATCCCGGATACATCGACTACGTTAACAACGTGCAGGGCTCGCTTAAGCATTTACTCAGCCAAAACCTATACGTCCTCACTAGGAACATCTACGTAAACAACCTTGTAATAGCAACTGCTGAAACAGTACCAGTTATAGGCTTGATCTATCTGGGGATAGGGCTTGGAAGCTCATCAATATACTTCGGAGCCTTCACGGCTCAGAGCATACTAGTACACGGCGATCCATCCCCACTAGCACTATTCATAATGCCCCACACCTTCCTAGAACTACTAGCCTATGCCTTAATGGCTGCAGCCTCTATTAGGTTAATAATTGATCGCGAGAAGAAGGGGGTTATCTTAGCAGTTATAGGTCTGCTAGTACTACTACTAGCCGCTTTCGTGGAGGCATATACTATAGTATTGAGCAGGATAGTCTCCTAGAAGGAGTTAAGACTCCTTAATAGCAGGCTTAATCTCTACTCCAAGCCTTGCAGCTGCTTCATAAGCCTCTGGGCCAATGAATCCTCCAACAATTACGAGTACCGGCTTTACACCCTTAATTTTCTCGTATAGCTTCCCGATCCTATATATTTCGTAGACATCTCCACGCGATACCCTCGATTTAACCTCTACAAGTATATGCTTATCATCCTTGACTACGACGTCAATATCTATTATCGACGGATAACCATACACTATACCTTCTTCATCCCTCAGACTCATCTTAGAAACCTTTCCAACACCCAGCTTCTCCTCGACTACATACTTCATAGCTTCCCGGAAAGCTGACTCGGATAATACGCCGAAGCGGTGTGCTATAACTGTGAGTACTCTACGGGTCTCATTCATCTCCTCCTCCAGCCTAGCCATCCTCTCCTCGAGTTTCAACTGCATCTCCTCGATCCGGGTCATTCTTTCTTCTAGTTTCTGCTGTCTCTCCTCAAGCCTCGCAACTGTCTCTTATACACATC
>WAON01000078.1 GCA_015521265.1 Desulfurococcales archaeon | reverse complement strand
ACCATATATTGTAACATAGTAGTTTATTACTAGTTTGAAGGTTTTAACGCCTGGCTGAGTGTATCTTAGGTCTAAGTGGTAGGTTAGTGTGCAGGTTTCTGTTGATCCTATTGTTCCACATGTCTTGTTATCGTCGAGAACACTGATCGATTGATCAATTGGTACTAGCCTTATATAGGGGTTGTGTGCTGGGTAGTGGGCCGTGTTATGTATTCTAACCGTTAGTGATGCATAGCTGTCTCCGGGGTAGATGTATGCTGGCTGGTTTGTGCCCCAGTATTTTGATAATAGGATTAGGTTTGGCTTGTAATTAGCGGGGTCGTCAACAACTAGTTTAATTCTTAGGTATTCATGGTAGTACTGTATTGAGCCGGATGTACTCAATGAATAAGTTAACTCGAGTAATGCATTATAGGAGCCGGGGTGTATGTTTCCAGTGTCAACGGGATATGATAAGCTACAAATAGATCCTGCTGCTACACCCGAGCATGTGTCTACTGGTTTATAACTCCATAATCCCCCTGGTAATCTCAGCTTCGCTTTAAGGGTCTCGATATTTTCCGGCCCTATGTTTAGTAATGCTATGTGTAGTGTTGAACCCCTTTCATTGGGGAGTAGTCTTGCCGGCTGGTTGTTGCTTGTTATGTATTGGTTGTAGATGACCAATTGTCTAAGAGTCTTGTTTAGTGGTAGTCTTAGCATGTATGTTTTATCAGCGTAGTAGACTGCTTGCCCCGTCTCCAGCCTTGCTCTTATTTTTATCTCGAACCATATACTGTCCCAGCTCGTGTTTATTGTTAAGCCGTTGAATGTGATCGTGTATGTGTCTCCATAGTTTAACCCTACACTTATAACCCTAACCGTGTATCTATGGCCGTGTCCGAAGGATGCGTTTCCAATTGGTGTAGTATTGATTATTAATTGGTTTATCCTATCCCTGCTAAGGCTTTGTATTGTAATGTAGAACCCCGTGTTTACTGATTCATTACTCACTGCCCTGCTCGTCCATCCACTATCAATTATTGATAGGTTTAACGTTGGCTTTCTGAATTCCTGTGTAAATATTATTGTTTGATTAACCCATGCTTCAGCCCCGTTAATGCTTAGAAGGTAAACGTATTTTACAGCGAATACTGCGGGGTTATGTGTTTTATTCGATACGTCTATGTCGTTGAAGGTTATAGAGCCGATCTCCCCGTAGTTTAACTGTGGTAATCCAACTGTTATATTATTAGAACCCGTTGAACCATGAACTATGCCCTCGGGCATTATTAGTGTTGCAGTACCTGATAGTATCCTAGACTGTATTGTTAAGTTTAGCAGGATCCTTAAACTGAGCCCCCGAGCCCCTAATATGGGTCTTTGACCCGGCCATTCGTAGAGTATGTTTTCTAGTGGTTTAAGCGTTGGATCGCTTATCTCGAGTATTAGGGTGTAGTTTAATGTTATGTTTATCCATGATCCATCACTGTTTTCCAGAACACCACTTATTACTAGTTTTGAAGTATAATTTCCAGGCTTTGCATCCGGCTTAACATCTATCCCGTTGAAAAATATTTCCTCCATTGATCCAGTTGTTAACGTGTAGGGGCCGCTGTGTATTGTCTCCTCGAGGAAGGCTTTGCTTGGTAGTTGTAGTTCTGCATAGATATTCCTCAGCGTTGAATCCATTGTGTTTAGTAGTCTTACATGTAGTGATGCACTACTCGTGCCCGGGTATACTTTGCCGGATTCCCAGTATATTGTTGTAACGTATACTTTGATGCTTGGAGCTGTTACCTTGATATATAGTGTAAGGGTTGTAGTGTTCCAGTATTCTACCCCGTTATCGTTCATTAGTAGGTGTAGTGTTATGTGGTATATTATTATTGTATTGTTTCCTGGGACTACTAGCTTCGGAGTTTGTATTGTGAAAGTATCCCCGTAACCTATTGGGGTGTCAATGTTTATTAACGCTTTCCTACTACCGTTTATGAAGTATGTGTTCTCCAGTTCAACTATTGCTAGTCCTGCCTCGATCAATGCATCGTCTAGGCTTTGGAACTCCGTATAGATCCTAGTATACATTGTCCCCATGAAGGGGTTGCTCGTCGTTAATCCGTGATCAACTACTTCTATGTTAACCGGTGGGGGTTCTTCGATTGTATAGTTGAAATTGATCGTTATCGTCCTATTATACCTTACACCATCACTCGTAGAGTATATTGCATCTATTACTAGGCTCCCAGTATAGTTTCCGGGCTCTGTATCTGGGTATATGCTTATTCCGTTGAAAGTAGTTGTTATCCTAGTATTTGGTGCAAGCCCGTTTATTGATCCATGAATTATCCTTGGCTCGAAGCCTTCGGGTAGGTGTAGTTCTACGTATCCATTTACTAGTGTTGAGTCTCCATCGTTCTCGAGTATTAATACTAGGCTTACCCCATTACTGCCCGGGTATCCAGCAGGGCTCCAGTAGTCTTTTACAACCCTTATACTGGGCTCCGGATATTCCTTGATCGATACGTTGAACATTATTACCTGGCTGTGTATCGATGTGTTTCCCTGTAGCGTGTAGGTTATGTTTAATGCTCCACTATAGGTTCCCGGCGTAGTATTTTTGGAAACATCGATCGTGTAGTGGAATTCTACTATATCACCGGGTTCAACAATGCTCATTGAACCGCCTGTCAAGCTGTAGGCTGGGCTACAGCTTGTACGAGGGGTCAGATTGCTGGGTAGCGTTATGCATCCGTAAACTGTTGATGCATTAACTGTTCCATTATACTGCACGCCTATCCTTAATACGGCCCCACTACTACCCGGGTATACATCTCCACCCGTGCTCGACTGGAAAACCGTGTAGAGATATATAAATGATCCATTACTTGAAGCATTAACATCGTATATGTTTCCGGGATACATGGATAATAGGAGTAGAAACAGGATAAGCATGTTTAGTAAAACCTTAAACCTTCTCATTAACTACACCCTTTAAACCGGGTTAATCCCTCAATCAAGCATGGTATTACGGGTTATTACACTATTTAACAGTCCTAATAATACATTTATCTGGATCGGGCTCTTCCCGGCCTATTATTACACCGTCTCTTAGAAGGTATATTTTACTGGTGCAATTAGCTACTTCTGGGTCGTGTGTTACGATTATCATCGTCTGCCCCCTCTTATTCAGCATTGTAAATGTTTCTATTACTGTTTTAGCACTCCTCCTATCAAGGTTTCCGGTTGGTTCATCGGCTAGCAGTATCTCGGGATCCCCAACGATCGCTCTAGCAATAGCAACCCTCTGCTGCTGCCCACCGCTGAGCTGTGTAGGCTTTTTCTGGAGCCATGACTCATCCCCACCAGCCATTTTCAATGCTTCAATCACTTTCGGTATCCTCTTCCGCCGGGGGATGCCTCTAACTACTAGGGGTAGCTCGATGTTTTCGAGCACTGTAAACCTCGATATTAGGTTGAACTGTTGGAATACGAAGCCTATTTTCCGGTTTCTTAGATATGCTAGCTTCTTAGATGAAAGCTTGGAAGTATCTATTCCGTCAATAAAAACCTTTCCTTCAGTGGGGACGTCTAGGAGGCCGATCATGTTTAGCAGTGTTGATTTACCGCTACCGCTTGGACCCATTACTGATATGTAATCGCCCCTATAAACTACTAAGTCTACCCCTCTAAGCCCCCATGTAACGATGTTACCGATCCTATAAGCTTTTTTAACATTTACCAGCTCGATTATTTTCTCCAACTAGTAGTACACCACAAGGCCGACGGGATGCTCATTTATTTATTGTTACCGGGTTATATTCATGGTTTAACCAATGTTATATATTATACTCGTAACCCGTATTTTTCAGCGGTGTCGATATTGGAGGCATTGCCTGAAGACGCTGGAGTTAGAGCTTTAGCCGTTAAATATATATTAGAGGGTAGGACTGAGGAAGCCTTAAACCTATTATCCAGACACTACGGTATACCAACGCCGAAACTGAGAATAGGGCTCCCAAAGAAGTGTAGGAGTGCCTATGGATGCTATGTTGCAAAGCAGAAAACGATTTATCTTAGGAGTAGTGAGGAGTATAAGAGCCCCTTCGTTGTACTACATGAATATTATCATCACTTAAGATCAATACATGGTAAACACCGTGGGACAGAGAAAAATGCAGACTTATACGCTGCCGACTCTATAAGATTTTATAAGATACTATTACAGGGCCGATAAAAACTGTTCTAGCTATCAATACTGGGCTCTACTAGTTCTATGCCTGCACCGATACTGTATTCATAGCATCTAGGCGAGACTGGGTGGAGACGCATTTTCCGAATGCATAGTATTCTCTGATACTTCATGTTTTTCTTAACCATTTTCAATTCTATTATACCGTCAACTATACTGCTAAGCCATGTGTAGACGGGTTCTCTTCGTGATAGTATCTTGGACATTAATAGTGTTCGCTTATTCATTTTCATAAAGTAAGTGATATCTCTTAAAAACCTGTGATACTTTGTCCCGAATTCTTTCCATAAAGCGTGTAGTCCATCAAGTACTATGATGCTGAAATCATTAATGTGTTTAACGACTTCGCTGAAGAGTGTTGTTAATGTTATGCTTCTAGGATTTATATTGATAATTTTCATCTTATCAAGGACTTGGCGGAGATCGTAGCCCATACCCCTCGCTGCCTCGATTAATTGTCTGGGTGGTTCTTCGAAGCTGATATATAGGACTCTTTCACCTAGCTGCACGGTATTGTAGGCTAGGGATAATAGTAGTAGTGTCTTCCCAGTTCCGGTACGGCCGGTTACTAGTACCGATGATCCCCTCACCAGCCCGCCCGTCAGCTTATCGAACCATTCTAGGCCGGTGAATAACTTATCCGATAAATCGATCTCTACATCATAATTACCCGTTATACCGTAGTGAGCTAACAATATTCCAGCTTCCCTTGTTGGAATTATCTCGAGTGTTCTAGGTATAATTCCGACACCTCTTAAAGGCTTAATAATGGTTAAATACCTCCTTGGAGCACCAGCTTCTGGAACTTCCATTGTTACTTCAAAAACATACTGTGCAACTTCTTCTAGGAAATCCCTTGCAAGCCTTACACGTTCATCATTGCTGAGCGTGAATGCTGTAATAAACTTTGTTTCATGATCATTCATGGCCTCAGTCATTAATCCTATAATGTTCATTAAATCATACAGCGATAATCCACCAAATGCTAAGTCGCCGGGGTAGATAGCCACGATTCCATTATCGGCGAATTCTACGGCATCACTGATTACGGATATGAGTTGCGATAACCTCTCCCTGGGATCAGATGATACGCCTGTTATACTGAAGAATTTTGCAAGGCCCATGTTCTCGTATTCATACGGGTTAATACCATGTTTTACTAGTTCCGTCTTAGCGATCTTCTCGCTTATCATGTAGAGTATTATTGAAGCCCTTCCCATGTTCCTATCGATCCAACTTTTAATTATCGAGCTCATAATGTAGGCTTTACCTGTACCCGTTGAACCTCTTAGTATTATCAGTGAAGGACCCTTAAGTCCTTCTAAAAGAGTATCAATAATATCAACGTATGGGGACAGCGTATTGAACATTGTTACATCACATTTAACAACTATGCTGTATATGGGTTATTATTTATTAGGTACTAGAACTTTTAATAATATGCGAAACATTATGTTTAATTTTAACAAACCTCGCAAAAATAAACAATGTTCAAAATCTAGACAATAATAGGGTTTTAAAATAAATATCCCTTTTACCTATTTGTGATAAGGGATAGTGGGCCGGTAGCTCAGCCTGGAAGAGCGCCGCCCTCGCACGGGCTATTAGGAGAGCTCCGGGGTAGGCGGAGGTCCCGGGTTCAAATCCCGGCCGGTCCACTCCTAAACCTCTTAAACTCTCCATGTTATGGGTAGAAATATTAAGTGAGCACGCTATACTATTAATGCTCGGCTCTACACGGGTGTTTACAAATTGATCGTAGAGCATAGGTATAGAACATACATTGTAGCCTTAATATCTATCATTGTAGCTGTTCAATTATTAGCCCCTGCCTATACGGGTAGTAGCTACTCCAATGTTGGTATCGGTAAGCGGGAGCCCATACCACAAACACTGCCCTGGTACCCGTTAGCTGTTTTCGGCGATAATAGGCCGGATAGATCCGGTGAAGTAAGGTATAATGGGGTAACATATGTTCTAAGGGATGAACTAGTGACTATTAATCCCTTCGCAGTTATTGGTGTTGGAGACCATGTATGGAACGGGTATGTGGATCAGATCCAGCACTTCATCCAGACCTTCAAGAACGTGCCGAACCTCTGGGTCGTTGCTGGAAACCATGAATGGAATAATAAGCCAGGCGTCGACGACTCGAACCGTGAGGGGGTAACTTATTGGAGGCAACACGTAGCGCCGGATCTCTACTATAAGGATGATATACCTGGTTGGAGGATCGTGTTTATTAATTTAAGGGCCGGGTATAGTGATTGGAACAGTGTTGAGAACTGGCTTGTAAACAATGCTTTCAAGACAAATAGACACTTAATAATAGCCTTCCACGAACCAGTTTATCCCCGTAGGGATGCTAGTAAAGCGATTAGCAGGGTTCAGGATAAACTCGTACCCCTCCTAAACCAGTATAGGCCCGACATAGTTCTCCAGGGACACATACACTGCTATGATCAAGGTACGAGGGATGGAACATTATACATTATAACGGGTGGGGGAGGGGCACCTAAATGTAAACGATACCCATACCACTATATCACACTAATACTGAAACCAAACGGTGAATACTGGCTAGAACCAATAGCGGTTTCGAACAGCGATACGGGGAAGCCTAAGATAGGGGACATAAAAGTACTGCTGAGCAATAAGACTAATACGACTCACATCGTCTTAGACTACACAATCTATAATTCTAAGAAGAACATATACAATGAACCAGTCCCAATACCCCTAAGGATAAACTTCGAGATCAAGGGTGAAGAATACGGTATCGTATACATAGCACCCTACGGGACTAGTGAAGTAGAAGTAACATACTCGTTGAACATAGGCATCCTACACGCCGAGGTGAAAGCATCGAAACACTACGATAAGTTCCCGCCATACATTTACAGTATTAATGGCGATATATGGGTTTTGAAGAATTATGTAGCGAATATACAACTAGAAAAACCACCCACTAACAATGAGACACCAGTAGAAACCACAGCAGTGTCGACTACTACGCAACCACACGAAGCAACAATGCCTACGAATACACGGGGTACAACAACGATAAGTCAATCAGTACCAAGTAGCCCTGTGAATACGAGTAATAGCGGCAGTAGTGTATCAAAGAATGGAGGTATCAGTAATGAAGTATTAATGGCTGTAGCCGGAGTACTAGTATTGATTATTGCCGTTGAGGGTGTAGTACTGTATAGGAATAAGCACTCCTAACTATCTAAGCCAGCAGGAAACATAGTGTTTCCCACTGATTTCTCGGAGAACAGGCTCCTCCCTACTACACCTATCGATCCGGAATGGACACCTGAGATGGAAGGGGCATCCGGGAGGGTATTCTCCCGGCCTAGGTGGTTCCCCAGATATTGTTCTTAGTTCTTTTACAACGCCTAGTACTGGTACTGTTTCTAGTAGGAGCTGCGTGTAGGGGTGCTGCGGATTTTTAAATATTTCCCTCACCGGAGCTT
>WAON01000077.1 GCA_015521265.1 Desulfurococcales archaeon | reverse complement strand
CACCATAGGAGTGGGGGGAATTATTTATTGTCGGTTATTGAAATGGTTTTATAGCTTGGAGGGGTTTAGGGGTGGGTGAAAGTATTAGTGCTGTATACGTTAAGGCTGGTGGGAGTTTTATAACGCTTAAAGATAAGCCAAATAAGCTGAATCCCTCGGGAATAGATTCACTAGTAAAGATTATTAGGAAAGTAAATGGTTCCGGCTTAAAAATTATTCTTGGTAATGGTGGTGGGAGTTTTGCTCACCCAGTTGTTGAAGAATTTAGGGGTAAGGATCCTATTGATTTACTGGTAAATTGTCAAAAAGCTACGCGTTTGTTAAATCATATAGTAGTTTCTAGACTTGTTGAAGCTGGTATTAGGGCTTCTAGTGTACAGACTTCAGCTATTATATACGAGGATCTGGAAGGCTTCAAGGTATACCCGGATCCAGTGATTAATGCTTTGAGGTTAGGGGTTATTCCATGTGTTTATGGAGAATGTGTATTTTCTAGTAGGAGTGTTTACCGGGTTTTATCTACGGAGACTGTTTTCCGCCTACTCTCTAATTATATTAAGCCTGTTAGGCTTGTATTGCTTGTTAATGTGGATGGTGTTTATACATGTGATCCGGATAAGTGTAGTAGCGCTGAATTAATACCTAGTATAACTCCTAGCAACTATGATGAAGTAATTGGATTACTTAGTGGTAGTGCTGGTATAGATGTTACTGGTGGTATTAGGCATAAGGTTGAATCTATGTATGTTTTTTCTAGGGAGTGGAGGGTTCCCGTATATATTGTGTCGGGTTTTAGAGTAGGAGATGCAGTTAATGCTATATTCGGAGAAGAAAGTGTTTATGGTACTGTTATTAAGGGTTATTAGACAAAATATAGTGTCAGGGTACTATCTGTCCGATCATAGTATACTTCCCTCTTCCTACTAGTCTTTACACCCAATCGATCAGTTGTTAATATAACATATTCGTATAAATGCGTCCCCGGAGTAATTACCGTGTAATATTCTCCGATTGGTGTATTAGTGTATCTCAACTCGTAGTTTCCAATCATATATTTCCCAGCATTACCAGTTTTAATAGTAGGTTGAAAGGGTAGGGGTTTAAGCGGCTCCGGGAAATCCACATATATGTACTTATACTTCGACAAAACTCCTTCAAGATATTCTCCAGCACTATCTATAATTATAGCTCTAGGCCTAAATTCAAACGCGTTATTTAATGCTTTGACTACCAGTATATCGCCGGATAAATAATACTCTATCGATCCATCCACATATTTTATCCTCAGCTTCAACCAAGACCCCTGCATCATGGATTATTTTACGGTAAGTATTTATTGCTTTATACCCTATCTAATTGGAGAGAATAAGCCTATACTATTCGATGGAGGAGTGTGGTTGTCGTTGCCGAAGACTAGGAGTGTCGTGCTAAGGGAAATGCTCGAGAAGAAGCAGATCGAGTTGCTGGATATTTATCATAGGCGGGATGGTGATTTGATTAGGGTTAAGGATAAGTTAACGGGTAAGGTCGGATTATATACTAGTAAGACTCATGTGAGAGATATTGTTGATGATAATGAGCTTTTGAAGCTTGCAGATGATGTTGAGAAGAGCCTTAGGGGTAAGTGATCGTTTTTATAGTTTAACCTTGCTACTTGTAAAGCGTCCTTATACATAGTTTATATTTACATTTAACGTATTCTTCGATTAAACCCTTATCCCTCCGGTGTCTCCGGCTCAGCGTTAATCTCACCCTATAATTATTATCCCACTTTGCATTAAGTATTTCGAAGCCGTTTAGCAATAGATCTTTCCTTATCCTTTCAAGGCTTTTCTCAGGCGGCATACTCTTCGAGGTTATTCCTAGGCTTATCATTTTCCAACAAGTATATCCGTGGGTGTATAGGTTAGCCATACATGCTTCTGGGAAGGCTATTAAGCCTATTTTCCGGGCATAGCCTAGTATTTTCTCTTTTATATCCCTTGTATAAACAGGTACTTGCTCCCTCGGCCTAGGCCTTCGCGGTAGCCTCTTAATTATCTCCTCTACCAGGATCCCGTTTTTCCTCAACTTCTCAAGTATCCTAGGTGTTACTCGTAGGGTTCCAGCTACTACTCCTACCGCACCATGTTGTTTCGCCTCCTCGAGTATGTACTGGTATTCTTTCTCAGCGACTCCCGGTATTATTGGGCGGTAGAATAGTATTGGTTTAAGCCCCTGATCTGCGAGTATCGTCATAGTTTTAAATCTTAGTTCGGGTGGGGGTGCATAGGGTTCTAGGTTTCTATGGTGTTCTATTGTTATTATCGTTATTAGGGGTGAGATGCCGGGGTCTGCGCGTGCTATTCTTTCAGCATCGCTTCTTGTTAGCGGCATTTTGGTCGAGAACTGTATTGGATTTCCAAGATATTCAGCAATGTTTTCGATGTATTCTATTGTTTTCCCCCTTGTTTCGGGTAGGAAGGGCTCGGTTACGGAGCCTATAGCGATCAGTGTTCCGTTTCTACCCGGGATGAAGGAGGGGTTCTTGAGTAGTGCATAAACTAGTTGTCTACCGTTTAAAGGGTATGGCTTGACTCTCCACGGGAACCCCATGTCTTCTATGTAGCAATAAGTGCATCTTAAAGTGCAGCCTATCCCTGTATGTATAGTCATACCGCATGGCCTTGACGGTCTACGTGCATGATGGTCTCTTAGAGCTTCCTCTTTTTCCTCTTTAGTCAGTGTTTCACCTATGATCTCGGCTAGTTTTTCCTTAAACTCTATTATCTCCCTCAGCATTGTAGGAATCTGCAATTCCATGCCTACACCATTCTCTCCGGCGGAAAAGTATTATTCTTGTATCCTATAGATTATTTTCGGTATAAACCATATTATTTATCATCATATATTGGTGCTTTACATATGGGATTAGGGAAAAGCGGTGTTGTTGGCAGGTTATTATTTATTGATTATGGCTGTAAGTTTATCCTAGAAGATTTGCTTGATATTTCTATTCGTCGGGGTTTTAAGCCGGAGCACCTAGATTTATCCTTTACTTATAGGTTAAAGCCCTCCCTAAGGATTCGTTTTTATATTGAGGTTTTAGCCGAGCTTCGTAAGGGTGGTTATAAGGGTATTGTTCTGTGCAGCCCGGTTTTTTCCCGTTTAATTCTCTGGCTGATCCTGTTATTAATACTTCCTTATCGTAGGGTTGTAGTATTAATTCCCCCGAGCCTGAATCATGAGAGGAGGTTTTTAACAATAACTT
>WAON01000076.1 GCA_015521265.1 Desulfurococcales archaeon | reverse complement strand
TTGCTAAACCGATCGTCATAGCCGCTAACAAGATCGACATAGATCCAGCTTATGATAATATTAAGAGATTACAAAGAATATTCGGAGAAGAAAACGTTATACCAGTAAGCGGTTTAGCAGAATTAATACTCAAAAAAGCGGCTCGTTCCGGATATATAAAATATATTCCAGGCGATCCGGACTTTCAACTCTCTAGTAGAAAACTTTCGGAACAGCAAAAGAAAGCCTTAGAGCTAGTTAGGAGGAAAGTTCTCTCAAAATATGGATCTACAGGCGTGCAACAGTTAATTAATCATGCAGTATTCAACGTATTGAATTTAATAGTTGTTTACCCTGTCGAAGATCACCATAAATACACCGATCATTACGGGAATATACTACCCGATGCATACCTAGTACCTAAAGGTACAACGTCTAGAGAGTTAGCATATATGATCCATACAGATCTAGGTAAAACCTTCCTATACGCAATAAACGCTAAGACTGGTGAGAGAATAGGTGAGGATTATGTTCTGAAGGATAATGATGTAATTAAGATCGTAGCTGCTGGAGCACACTAGTTATTTCTGAGACATTCTTTTCAGCATATTCCAGTATTCTACGGCTTTCTTATAATAATAATCGCCTTCCTTATGCGGTCCTATAGCTTCTAATCCTTTATCTTTTATTAGCTTTCTATAATGCTCGGATTCTTCTTTACTGATCTTACCGTGTTTTTCCAAATAATCCAATACTTCATAGGCTTCCTCTACGGTATTACATCTTCTTAAGTAGTCTTCAACAGTAGGCGTATAGCCTCGCCAGGGATCGGGGGGTAATTTTTCAACAACTAGTTCTAAATCTAAATTCTCGCTTTCATCAAGTAGTTCCCTAGCCAAATTTGGAAATTTCTTCTTAAAATCTTCTATGCTCATACGCATTCTCGATTCACCATGGATAACTAGCTTATCTCATTATGTTACGTTATTATATCTCGTTATCTCTTACAATCATTACTCTTTCCTTAAGGGTTCTATATACGCTACTCCCTTCCACTTATAGAAACTGTTAGCGGGCACGTCTCGATCTACAACAGCTCCTGGAGCTATCCAGCTATTTGAACCAATCTTTACCCCCGGCATTAATGACACATTAATACCCGTCTTCACATAACCTCCTACGACAGCTCCGAGTTTTCTCCTACCGCTTGAAATCCTTCTACCCTTTATGATCATTTTAACCGGTTTATCGTCGAATCTTAAATTAGCAGTTATCGTTCCAGCACCAAAGTTAACGTATTCACTAATTATGCTATCACCGATATATCCTAGATGACTTATATGTGCATGTTCAAGAATTATACTCTCCTTAACTTCTACGGAAAAACCTATCCTAGCTCCTTCACAAATACTTGTGTAAGGCCTTATCCTAGCATTAGGACCTATGACTGCATTTCTACCAATGTACACTGGTCCCTCAATATAGGTAAAAGATCTTATCAGCGCGTCTTTCTCAATTATTATATTACCCTTAATTACGACGTTCTGTTCAATCCTCCCATCGATCCTGGTCTTAATCTTTCTAAGTGCGAGTTTATTTGCTTCTAGGAGATTCCAAGGCCTCCCAATATCGATCCAGTCTTCTATATTTATAGTATAAATGTATATGTCTGCTTTACCAGCGATCTTGTTGAGTATATCGGTAAATTCCAATTCTCCACGTGGACTAGGCTCGATGTCTTTATTCTCCAGGATCAAGCTGGGATCAACTAAGTATATACCGGCATTTACAAGGTTTGAAGGCGGATTATCGGGTTTTTCAATAACTCCCTTGAATATGTTACCATTCCTTATCAGTACTCCATATTCTCGAGGATTACTTACTCTTACCCCAACGATAATATTTTTATCACTATTAATAAGTTCCCTGTAAATATTCCAGTTGCCTAGGAATAGATCCCCGTAGACGATTAAGACTCTATCATTAGTCTCTAATGCTTCAACCCCCTTAACTACAGCATCACCAGTACCAAGCGCTTTTCCCTGATCAATCACCCTAATCCTATTATTACCCCACTTATCGCGGATATGCTCCTCAATTTTATTCTTCATATAGCTAGCTACAACAACGATCTCATCTATTAAGCCGGTATTTAATAGGGCTTCTATATGCCAGTCTATTAAAGGCTTACACATAATAGGTATTAGTGGTTTTGGACGGGTTTCCGTTAGAGGCCTAAGCCTCTTACCTTTACCAGCTGCAAGTATTACCGCTTTCAATTCCTATCACTCTCATCAATATAATCATATAATACCGTTCCAAGGGCTATTAGTCCTGCGGCTGCAGCGTAATCGGTGGAAAGCGTTATTCCGGGGACAATATCTACTACTAGATCCGCGAACCTGTAAATTCCCAGCGGGATTCCCTGCCTAGATCCAAATAATAAGTTAACCCTCTTATTACTTCGTAAAACTAATTCAGCTAGTTTATCCGCAACATTCCCGATATACTCACCTTCAGGCTCGAATACTATAATTACTTCACTCGACCTATCTCGGACAAGCTGGTGGATATCCATAACGTTCACGGGCACGCGTTTAACTTGTCTAGAATAATTCTTCTTCTGCACTATGTATCTAGACTTTATACCGTCTACAACTGATAATATAAAATATGCAAGTTGCTCTCCATCAACTAATCCGCTAGGCGCTATTACTAATTCTCTTACCTCGAAGTTTTGTACTTCACGCCCAATCCTCTTCCCCATTTCTTTGATTGAATCTATTGGGCCCAGGAAGGGCATTTGTACTACGGATATCTTCCTAAATATTTTGTATAACAATTTCTTGCTCGGAGTTATTTTATGGTATTCGAAAGAGCCGGGAACAATACTTATATATGCATCGTTCTGTATAATTTCAACGAAGACGATCTTATCAGGATACCTAAGGTTAACGCTAGCACCAGTATATTTCCTAATACAATCCCCTACAATAACAT
>WAON01000075.1 GCA_015521265.1 Desulfurococcales archaeon | reverse complement strand
GTACATGGTTAAGGGGAGCGTTAATGCTGAAAGGTTACCGGGAACCTATCATGTATACCGGGCTAGTGGGATCAGGGACATGTTCAGTAATGCTGCAGATTTTTATAGGATGAGCTTCGATACAAACACTGCAACGGGGCTCTCATTATTCATATTATCACTAATCATAATAGCACTACTATCCTACACGATAATCTACGAGAACCTCTACACATACACGCTACTAAGGGGTAGAGGGTTTTCATCAAGGATCATCTACCGGCTCGCAGTAGCTGAAGCAGTATCGATCAGCTTATTCGCCGTAATACCCGGAGTAATCCTAGGAGTAATACTAGCCTACGGGCTTCCAACGACAAGCCTAGTTAGGCCCGGTGGGACGGGTTTAACGATCCAGGATGCTTATGGTGTTAGGTTTACCCTCATACTTACACCGATCTCTCTAATTTATATTATCCTTATCCCGCTCCTCATAGTCTTTGTATCATGGATAATCATATATTTAATGTACAGGAGGGTCGCACGTGAAGCAATACAAGTCATTGGAAGCCATATCTAAACCATATAGGGGTGTCTAGGCGGGATGAGCCTCTCGCAATGGTTAAAACCGGAGAGGATTAAGCCGGAAAGCTTCGAGTCTAGCGGGGTTGAAGTACGGGTTGAGGAAGTCGTTAAGATCTATAAGTTGGGTAGGGGTATTGAGGTACAAGCACTCCGCGGCTTAACCCTACGCGTAGACCCCGGTGAAGCCGTTACTGTTATGGGGCCTAGTGGTAGTGGTAAAACAACCCTGCTAAACATGATTGGCGGAGTAGATTACCCGACAGGCGGCAGGGTTATCGTTGGCAGGATCAGGGTGCACGAGCTACCCGAAAACCTTCTCGAGAAGTATAGGCTTGGAGTAGTAGGCTATATATTCCAAGCCTTCAACCTGATACCAGTACTAAACGCCGTTGAGAACGTTGCAATTCCGATGATAGCCTTCGGAGTACCGAGGAATATACGTGTTAAGAGGGCTAAATGGCTACTGGAACAGGTAGGCTTGAAGGAGAGGATGATACACCGCCCATCGGAGCTTAGCGGTGGTGAGCAGCAGAGGGTTGCGATCGCCGTAGCATTAGCGAACGATCCACCATTGATACTAGCCGATGAACCCACCGCTGAGCTGGATACTAGTAATGCGTTGAAGATAATAGACTTACTAGTCAAGCTCAGCAGGGAACACGGTAAAACAGTGATCGTTTCAACACATGATCCCAGAATAGCTGTTAGAACTAATAGGATATTCATGCTCGAAGACGGTAGGATTAAGGGAGTACATACACCAGCCGAAATAACCGGCGGCGGTGAAGAACTGTTAACTACTGAAAGCCTAGCAGACTTGTTAAAACAAAAGCTAGCAATAGCCGAGAAACAACTCGAAGAACTAGTAGCTAGCTATATGAGGAGGGAGATAGGCTTCGAAGAATTCGACCGGGAATACCAGCGAATCCGCGGAGTAATAAATGGATTAAAAGAACTACTAGCTAGTATGGGATACCACCAGTAATTAAAACTGGTTTGAATATATAGTAATTAGTCTTTTGAAACATGGAAAAGGCTTCATTGATTGTGTTCCTTGCTAGTAGCTTCTTCTAAAAGCCTTTCCACAATTCCTAGAACTTTCTCCGCATATGTAATAGCTTTCTCTCCATCAATTCTAGTATATAACTCCCCGGGGGTATCCCTGCTTCTTCATCACCGTACATAGCAAGTTCTCTTTCCTTCCTGAGGGACCTGGAGATAGATACTAGTTCGTCTAGGTATTCTCTAAACCACTCGGGGAACCTATCAATTTCCCTCCTAAGAATAGGTGATACATCGTGCCATTTAGGAGGTTCTACACCAACTATTCTAAGTGCAGCCTTTAAAGCTAGCTCAACGGCTTCTTGACACTGTCTTACAACGTATGGATAGTTTCCAGATTCAAATGCTTCTCGAGCATGTTTGATCCTTTCTTTGGATTGTCTTATATAGGAGGTAGCTAGTGATAGATTATTCAGATCTCTATCACCTCTCCAAACTTATAGTCTTTCTTTAGTCTCCAATACCATTTCCTACCTATCCAGACCCTCTCAGCCCCTAATTCTTCAAGCTTCCTCTTTAGATTCAATAGGATCTTTTTAAAGAAGCCATCTTTATCATACACTATAACTGCATCCTCAACCATGTCGAGGTAGAGGGGTGAAACATGTTTTGCTTCATCAGGTGTCTTAATTATCGGCGAAATCGATACAGCATATCCCTCGTCGAGTAGCTTATCTAGGAGATCATCTATCTTCTCCTCAGCTCTTAGATACATCCTTGTACGTTCAAACCTAGACCTAGGCAAGTCTTCAATTATGATTAAAAGATCTAGATCACTCCCACGCCTAGCCTCGCCTCTGGCGACGCTACCATAAACAACCACTGAGACAAGCTTATCGCCGAAAACATCTAGGAGAGCATCTAGTAGCTTCCTTACAATAGACCTATATGGTTCAGATATATGTTCTAAACCCTCTCTAAACACTGTATATCCCCTGTCCCATAATATTTCTATATAAACATGCTTAATTACAAGTCCCAGTCCCTAACCTTAAATATTACTTGGTGAATACTATGTTTAAGCTACATCTACCCGGCTTATACGGCTCCATAGTCTTTATGCTACAATAGGCATCTATAAGCTTCCACCCAGCCTTCTCACTCATTTCGACTATTTCGTGCATGGAGTATATCTTTATATCATAGGATACTTCACCAATAAACATTAGATCCTCGTTCATTTTGCGGTAGAATCTCCATGATATATGTAGTATTGATCTAGCCGGTTCATATGTTGCCTTACTGATTAACGCGTATTCATCAAGATCCTTATAATGACTAACGCCCTCTTCTAGGGCTCTATAATCTAAACTCTCGATCGATGCATGGTTTAACAACATGAAATAGCCTCCTTCTTCAACTATTCCATGGATCTTTTTAAGTAGTTCTAAATCCTTAGCCGGATCAAGACTGTATCCTATTAGTGTCGTCCAGTACATGAAGACTAACTTAAACTTCTCCCGGTTAAATATTTTGTCTATATCGAAGGCATTCCCATGTATGAATTCGACTTTATCATATACATTGTATTTCCTAGACTTCTCAACAGCATCCTCTATGAATAGATTTGAATAATCAAGACCGGTTACACGGTAACCCATCATGGCTAGATTTATCGCTATCCTACCATTACCGCAGCCTAGATCGAGTATTCGATCACCCGGTTTTATTTTGTATCTCCGCAATAGCCGTGCTAAATGTTCTGCTTCTCCCCTAGCCCCCTGCCATCGATGATTCAGTACTATGAGGAATAAATGGGCTTTATCAAGGAATAGCTCATCTATCAACGATTCTACCCTATAATCAATAAGCACCGTTCTCCATTATATTCATTCATGGTATAGTATCTCAAGGTGTATATAAGGTATTTACAATACAGGCTGTCTCTTATACACATCTC
>WAON01000074.1 GCA_015521265.1 Desulfurococcales archaeon | reverse complement strand
GTAATAGGCCCGGCTCGTTAAGTATAGTTGATGTTGGAACTGCTATTGAAAGCGTATTCATCTACCCTTCTTTTTCTTCCCCTTACCCTTACTCTTCTGCTTAGCCTTCGCAGCCTCTCTAGCCATTTTCTCAGTAACTTTCTCTTTAGTCATGAACAAGCTAGTCCTCTGCCTACCACCCATAACTAACACCTTTTTACAGTTTTTCCAACAATTTCATACTATTACTGGTTTAAAAGGAATTCTACTTGAATGCTCAGATACGACCGCACTCTTCACTAATTATTCAGGTAAGCCCACCATTCATCATCGCTCTATCTATACTTGATGGCTTGTTAACCCTTATTAGTACTGGGTGTGGATCAAGCGTGTTTATCATTATCGCCTCACCAACTCCGAGGTATTTAAGCTTGGAGGCTGTTGATTTCTTAACTCCCAGGATCTTCATTGCCTGTTTCTGGTAGTCCTCGTTCTGGGAACCGAACATTATTATTATATGCGTGTTTTCGAGGATCTCCCTTGGTAGATCACTGGGGTTTTGAACAGCTAACACAACGCCGACCCCCCTACTCCTCCCCTCTTTAACAAGTTCTAATAACCCGTTGAGCCTGGAAACCCTCCATGCTTCATCAATTATGAGTAGTTTCAGTTTGTCATTCATCTTTGTTGTTGCATAGTGTTTATACATGTGGATTAATAGTCCGCCATAAGTATTCCTATAAACATTACTAGAACCCCCAAGATCGAACAGGACGTTCCTGCTAAAATAATTGATTAATTCGGAGTATCGAGGGTTACTTGTTAGAAACTCTACTATAGGGGTGAAAAAGGATAGTTCCCTATCAATAATAACTTGTTCGGGCGAGCCGAGCGGTTTACCCATCTTCTTCCCCAACAATATCGATGTTTTCTCCCGATCATACCCTAGAACGTTGTGCAACGTATCAGTAACTGCAAGTAGCCAATCAACCCTGCTCATACCCGGTGGTTCGACGAGTATGTTGAATGGGTAAATTGATGGGTAGACAACGTCTATTAGATCCCTATTAATGATCTTTGCTAGATCGCCCTTGAAATCGATTACTACAGTATTTGTTTCATCGAGGCTTGTAAGCGATTCTATTATTAATGCGAGTAATGTTGTCTTACCCTTACCCGTAGGCCCGATTAGTGCGACATGCCTATTCAATAGCTCCACTGGTAACAATACAGGCCACCCAGTCTCGATCTCAATGCCTATCGGTATAGCCTTATCATACTTTTCATACAAGGGTTTCTTCCTAACAGGTAATGGGAGCAGGCGGGCTGGAACACCAGTATTTACGAGTATCTGCTTCCCACCAGGCTCGCTCGTTAAACCAAGCTCATACTTTAAAATATTCATAAGCTCCCTCCTACCCGGTTCTCTCAGCTCTAAGCCGAGCATTGATCTAACGAGTGTTTTAACGGTTGAGGCGAGTAAATCAAGTTCTTCTAAGGCATCAGCTAAATTGTTCCGGAGAGAATGGATCTTTACGACGAATAGTATACGATCAATTGGTTTCCCTCTGAGAATATCTTCATACAGTTTCTCAAGTATTTTAAGCCTAGCTTCCGCTTTACGCTTAACATGTTCTTCTTCAACTGTTTCAATGGTAGCTTTAAGATTCAATATTTCATTTGTAATCCTCGATACTATTCTGCCTAGATCTGTTCTAACCTTTACGATTTTAATCTCCGATCCGGGCGGGAGCCTGTTGATGATTACGGCATATTTATCAACGAGGCTTCGGTAAGAAGCTTCATCTAGATCATATAGGCCCGTATCAGCTTCCCTACCAATTAGGTACCTCGTAACATATACGTTGTTCCTCCTCCAAACAATTATATCTGGAGGCTTGACTTCGATCCTTGCATCTCCAATTATTTTATCAAGTATTCTCCTGATCACCTCGATCCTAGCCTCCAGATAATTATCCTAATAATTATGATCAGTGCTAGGAAGATTAGGGAATAATACTCTCCCCGGAGAATGCTTATGAGAGTATATGTTATGATCATGATCCATAAGCCCTTCTCTAACACCTTCAAATACCTGTCACCACAATCCTAGCTATCTTATTAGATGAACCACCTAGTATTTTCGCGAGTGCTATACTTGTGGATAATAGGATTGATACGTAGACTAGTGGAGCTATAAATAACCTATACATATAATATACGACGGGTTCTATATAGCCCGAGGGGTTATTGAGGCCTAGCCTGAGGGTATCGGCTATATATTTTACCGTCTTAATACTTGGTACCGGGTTATCGTTACCTTCAACGATTACTTCGACATCATGGCTTCCACTACTCAACTCGTAAATGTATGCTTTAAACCCTACACCGCCCCATGTATAATATATTGTGTTGCTAGGCTGCGGCTGGTAGGAATCTACTAGTACGTAGATGTCATCGCTTTGAAGAGCGATCACTATTATTTCTGGTTCTCCAGTATGGGTTTCAAATATTACGTATCCATTACCGCTAGCTAGTGGTTCAATGTCTGTATTATATACTGCTACTAGTCTAAGGGGTTTAAGCTGGAGGAGGTTAGGTATTTTAATAG
>WAON01000073.1 GCA_015521265.1 Desulfurococcales archaeon | reverse complement strand
ATCGTTACCGGCAGGATAGACTTGTATACAGATAATAGATTAGAAGTATTAAAATACAACCTATCAATAATTAAGCTCGAATTATTATCTAATAGGACTGCAAGTGTTAAGGCAAACTTTGAATCAACCAATGGTTTCTACCAGTTAACTATATCATTTAATAAAGCCTTTTTGAACCGTGAAGAGATGGATAAAATACAAACCCTATTTCCTAAAACAATGAATAACGCAGTAAAAAACAAGTATACAAGTATGAAGCTTAGAATCGCACTCAGTAAGGAGAAGTATAGTTATAGGAAGATAGTTACTGGTGAAAACCTACAGCCATTAATAATCGATAATTATTACGTAGTACCAGTATTCAGAGACTATAGGACAACAATTTACATGCCGATAGCCCCCTCTAATACCATTATAGGATCAGTAATGTGGAAGACGGGGATTAGTGGAAATATAGGCGGGTCCAATATATTCTTGAAGGGTATGTATAGTAATGGCCTCCTAGGTGCTAAGGAACTCATTGATAAGATGAAGGGAATTCTAAAGGGTAATAGTTCTTTAGTAGTTAAATCGCCGGATATAGTTTTTGGCTTAGACAATGTTTTCTCATCGAGTATAAGGATTACTCCGGAAACGAATACTTCAAATCTAGTATTAAAAATGAAGACTCCCGAGACTACTACGCAGAAAATGAATAAGGGAAACAGTTACGCCTGGATATTTACCGGTTTAACATTAGGGTTAATTATTCTTCTAGTATTGATACTGCATCGATATTATCACCGATAACTCTAAGGGTATATTCTACGACGGTTAACGGCTTGAATAAAGCTACTAGTTTCTTGAGTAAGGGCATTTTAACAAGTGCTCCAGCAGCTCTCGGATGCCCGCCGCCGCCTAGTCTAACAGCTAGATCCCTAATATTAACCCTCCTACTCCTCAAGCTCAACTTGCCCCTACGATCAACTATTCCAACAATGTCAGCACCCGTACGTCCCATAACATAGGCTGCTAGGAAACTATTATCAACTACTCTACTGCTTGGTGCAACAGCTATCCTGTATCCATTGAAGTTTGCTGTAATAATGTATGGGTCGACCCTATTATACTCCCTTAACTCTTCCTCAATCCTCTCAACGATCTTTTCTGTAAACTCATCAGTCCATGCAACCCCTCTGCTCAGCGTTTCTAAAACTTTAAACCTCCACTTCAACGAGTCCCTCCGCCTAACTAGTCTAAGATACCACGGCCCCCTCCAGTGATCAAACCTCCACAAGTCACCAGCACACACTCCACCAACAACTTCAGATAAGAAAGATTCATCTATATCACTACGATTCCTCGGCGCATATTTCGCAACTACACCCGCTGCACAAGTTGAGCGGTCGATGTTCATCTTTACACTAATATCCTCGAGTTTCTCGATCCATTCTTTATTCCATACATGGTGATCGTACCATTCAATAGAATCTGCTACATCAGCAAGCTTCTCCAAATGGTTAAATATCTTGTCCAATATCTTAGGATTCATCCCTAAGTCCATTATAGCTATACGCCTATTCCCAGCATCTCCAACCTTAACCTGTTTAATTACTTTATCCAGATGATAGGGTTCTGAAAATAGTATCCTTACAGGCTTCTCACCCTGAAGATAAATGTATATTGCAGCACTCCCAACTCCATCCATATCGGTATGTGTAATAATGATATATTCGCTCATAATAACCCCTCTTAAGTGATCTTATCACTAGTTAAAAATCCCAGTATTAGTGTATGAATCAGAAACTGTATCTATCATATTACTTATAAACGTTTACTAGAGAGTAGTTATATATTAATAATGTGAATAGCCTAAGACATTCGTGTTGTGAAATGATATGTAGGAATTTATGGCTTATATGCATTATTATTAACGCGTTTATACTTGCTAGTTTCGCAACTGTCACTATTTTCCTTAATGTAAATCCGCTCTATGGAATACCGGTATTCCTTGCATGGATTGCTTT
>WAON01000072.1 GCA_015521265.1 Desulfurococcales archaeon | reverse complement strand
GAGTATTACAGTGGTTGCCGGATACCTCATCTATAGATCATATAGTCTCCAGCTTAGACAGCAGCAGCGGGGAGTTGCACTAGCTACAAAGCTTGCTAAATCGCTAATTGCTGAAAAGATAACCCTGATATCCGGATTTATCAATACTTCTAATAAAAAGGCTGTCCTGATCTTCTATAATTTCGGTGACCAAGCAACTAATATTACAAAGATCGTTATCCCAGGGATCGCCCCGGGCGGTAGGATCGTCGTATTCGTATTCAACACTAATGTTGAAATACCCCCTAAGGATGTTAAGACGATAATACTTGACTTATCCGGTAAGGATGTTAGTTATCCTCCTGGTATCGCTGTGAAGATCAATGTTTGGACTATTACTGGTAGAGTATATACTTTTAACATAAAAACTATTGGGTGAAACCCTTGAAGGCTATAAGCAACTATATAGCAGCATTAATCACTGTAGCCATGATATTTACAACTATATCCTTCTTCATTATAACATCGACGAGACAAGTACAGCTTAGCAATTATGCGTTAAACACTATGGTGCAGATTAGTGATAGGGCTCGAGAAGATTTGGCGATAAGCAGTGTAATCAAGGGCGATAAGCTCTATTTAACACTAGTCAATACTGGGACGCTGGACGTAACTCTTGAACATTTACTCATAATAACGAAGAACCTCAAGCTTTACAAGAAGGTAATTAACGGTACGGTTATCCCGATGAATACTATTGTAAACCTTGAATTCAGCCTCCCTGTTCCTAGGGATGATATATACTCGATTAAGATAACGACTACTCGTGGAAATGTTTTCGATGTTTTATCTCCTAAGATTAAGCCTTTAAATCTTTACATTATCCCGGAGAACCGGGTGATTACGGCTAATGAGAAATTTAATATCACCATTATAGTTTACAATAACGTCGGATCAGTGGTACAGCTTAAGCCGAGTGATATAAACATTTCATTCATTAAGTACTTGGAGACTGGTTCGACGGATGTATCTAATCGTTTTGTATTGAAAAGCGTATATCCCAATGATATAATAGATCTTAAGCCTGGTCAACAAGTAGTATTCGTTTTTACCTATGAATATGGTGGTGGGATAACCGCTTCAAGAATAGATTTGAGTATTCTAATTGATACGCATACGGTTTACGGGGAAGAAATACTTGTATCATCATATACCGCTTATGCATTAACAGCAAAGTGAGCGGAAAGACTTACTTGTATCTAGGTATGATTATTGATTTATCATAGTTTTCCAATTCGAACTCGTTGGTTTCAAGCCTCTTAACATTATACTTCTTTACATGAACTAGGAAGTCTTCAAGCCTATAAAGCGGTAGTATTAGTCCTGGAACCCAGTAATGTACCGGCATAGCATTTCGGGGCCGTAAACTAGTTATTAGTTCCCATGCTTCATCAGGCGATATAGTGTAGACTCCGCCGATAGGCGTTATAAGCAGATCTAACCCCATGAGTTTTTCATGCAGTTCTTTCCGTAGAGGGTATTCTCCCAAGTCTCCCAAATGAGCTATCCTATATCCTTCAACGCTGATAATGTAAACCGTATTCTCACCGCGCCGCTTACCCATAAACTTGTCATGAAAACTCTTATAACCTTCTATACGAACCCATCCAAGATCAACTAAGCCTCTGAACTCTTTAAATATTCTCGAATCCTCCTTCGAAACTATATCCACAGCGTTGTGGTCGAAGTGATCATGTGTTACTAGGATAACTTCCCCCTTAATCCTTGGTTTCTCCAATCCTATACTTAACCCGTCATGGGGATCAATTACTATTACTTTACCATTACCCGCTTTTACATATACACATGCATGGCCGCACCATCCAATTATCAATCCGTACTCACCTATAGGTTGGGGCTAGATTCTTTATTGTTAAACGAGTATTTCCTAGTATAATAGTTTCATAGGAGATAATTAATGCATAGCTTTACCTGTGGGAGGTTGCGCCGTGGAATCGATCATAGTGGGCTTGCTCGGTATAGTATTACTGCTTGTCCCGTCAAGCCTATTCTTCCTACTATACATAGTATTCTACATACATGGCCGCCGCTACAAACCCCTAAAAACAAGTTTAGACTGGCATGGTAAGATCAGTATCATTATACCTATTCGTAAAGAACCCTTAGAACTACTGGACGATGCTTTAAAGCATTTATCGAGTTGGAAAAATACTCGTTTCGAAGTTATAATAGTCTCCGACGACCCGCCGGAAAACCTTCCTGGAATATATGGAATAGTTGAAAAATGGCGGGGTAAAGGCTTGGATATAGTGTTTATATGGAGGAGTGAGCCTAGAGGATTTAGGACTGGAGCTTTGAATACAGGCTTATACGCTGCTAATGGAGACTACTTATACGTTATGGATGTTGATAGTAGGGTTAACGAATCCTTTATCCGGAAAGCTTCAAGCCTAATCCATAGTGGTAGAGCGGTAGCAGTTGTTGCTAGGTGGACGGGTAAAAACTGGGATAGCAGGATAGCTGAAGCAGTATCGGCATCCATGAAGTTTATCGTGGATAGCTTGTATAAGGGTAGGAGTGCTTTAAAACTACCGGTTTTCCCCGTTGGTACCGGGACTGTTTATGATAGACGCTTCCTAAGAGATATTTTGAAGGGTTGGGATGAAGATAGGATCCAGGATGATATGGAGATTGGTTCCCGTATTATGTGTCTTGGAGGAAAAATATTGTTTATTGATGATGAACCAGTCTATGTCGAGGTTCCGCGTAGGTTTAAGAGTCTGCGCATCCAGCAGGAGAGGTGGAGTTATGGCGCTACAGATGTAGCTATAGCGCGTTTCCGCCATATAATCCGTAGTAAACAGCCGTGGTATGCTAAACTTGAAGCTTTTAACTTTCTCTTCCAATACCTCCCGGCTATGCTTGGATTAATTGGTTTCATAACTATACTTTTAAGCGTGCTCTATGAGGGCGTTGATGTATTTGGTGTTTATTGGTGGATTGGTGCTCCGTGGATTGTTTTATCCGGCTTATACTCGTACTTCTATATCCTAAGCCTTAGAGAGATAGGGTTTAATGCTTGGAAGAGCCTCGTTAATCTCGGACGATCAGCGGCTATCACTGTTTCGCTTACACCCACTATTTCGGCCGCTATTTTTAGGGCTTTACTTCGTAGGAGATTTGTATATAAGAGGACTCCTAAGGGGGTGCATGAAGGATTGTTTAGCGGTTACCGTTTTCCCTGGGAACTCGTCACCGGTTTATTCGTTTTATTTAGTAGTTTATGGATGATTTTCTCCGGCTATACTTATACGGGCTTGTGGGGGTTAACATATTCTGCAGGCTATATTTATTCATGTATTCGCTGGTTTGACGATATTATTCATGGATAAAGGCTATTTCCCCCTTGTCGACTAAGAGCTTTAGATTAATTTTTCTACGCATACCTAGCTTCCTAGCCTGTATTATTGTTGATGAAGCAGTAATTTTTTCGTCCTCACAGTTGATTAGTAGTAAGGCATGGTTTCTCCTTATAAGGATCTTTTCTAGGTAGCATTCGTCACCTTTAGTTGCTCCCAGGTAGTGTGCTGGTATAATATAGTACCCGTTATTGCAGGGTGGAAGTTGTAGGAGCTTGGTAAGATGTGAGTTACAACTTACTATATTGTGTCTCCAAAACTGTGCGGCTTCTCTGCTCTTTGGTTTTTCGTAGACTCTCATGGTTTCACCGTGATCTATTATCCTACCATTGTGGAGTATTGATATATAATCGCTAATTTCTAGGGCTTCGTCGTGGTCGTGTGTTACATGTATGATCGTGATCCCGAGCTTTCTCTGAATAATGTATAGTTCTTGCCGAAGCTCCTCTCGGAGAGCAAGGTCTAGGTTGCTGAATGGTTCATCCAGTAATAATATATCTGCTCCTACTACAAGTGCTCTTGCTAGGGATACGCGTTTAGCTTCTCCACCGCTAAGCTGTTCCGGGTATTTATCTAATAGATGATCTATTTTTAAGAGTGAAGCAGCCCTTCTAACCCTCTCATCTATTTCTTCCCGTTTAAGCTCTAATACTTCTAGTCCAAACGCTATGTTTTCGTAGACGTTTAAATGTGGTAGTAGTGCAGCTTCTTGAAAAACCATTGAAACCCTCCTCTTCCATGGAGGCTGTCCAGTTACGTCTTTACCCTTAATATAAATACTGCCCTCATCCGGTTCTTCGAGGCCAGCTATGATTCTTAAGAGTGTTGTCTTTCCAGCACCGCTGGGGCCGAGGATCGTGTTGATCTTTCCAGCTTTAAAGGATAGATTTATGTTTTCTAGTATGGTTCTTCCACTATAGCTTTTATAGATATTTCTTAACTCTACTATTGCATCCTCCACGACTCAATCCAACCTCTAACAAGTCCTACAATCGATGCTGTTATGATTAATAATAGTGTTGCAAGTGCATCGGCTTCCCCCCATTTTCGGAGTCCTCGGAGAACATGTATTAATGGACTGATAGTGTAGTAGCTACTTGTTGCTATAAAATATGTTGCAGAAAACTCTCCTATACTCACAATCACAGCTAGGAGGGAGGCTGTAATTAGTGATACCTTCATTAAAGGTATTAGTACCCGGAAAATATAGGGTATACCCCGCTCACCGATAACCCTTGCACTATCCAGTATTATCCTCGGGATCCGGTAGTAGCCTATTCTTAGAAGCCTTGTTGCTAGTGGGAGGGTTGCAGTTATGTGTGCTAATATTATGATTAATGGTACTGGTAATATTCCACCGTAACTCCTTAGTAAACCATAGCTTAGGGTTAGAGGGCTTATGGATAATAGTGATAGATATATTACATCAACTATCCTCGGCGAAGCAACAGCTATGAATAAGGATATCGATACACCTAGTATTAGAGTCATTAATGCATAGTAGAATGTGTTAATATATATTTGCCCCATTGAAACGCCTATTCCGGGATCATATGTTGGGGTTAACAGGTTTATCCATGCATTCGTGTTTAACTGGTGAGTATATGGATTGATGAAACCGTAGATGGGTATTATGATCAGTGGTAGTAATAGGTAGGCTAGTATTGTGTAGGAGTAAATTACTCCGAGAAAATATGTTTTCCTACTAGTCTTAAATGGGTATTTGTACATTGCTATAGGTGCAGCTGAGATCTTTTCTCTCCTATACATAGATATCATGACTAGAGCAATTAGTTGAAGGATCAAGTATTGTATGAATGCTATCGCAGCGGCGGTATTTGGCTGAAAGGATATCTTGTAGTAACGGTAAATATATACTTCCAGGGTTGAATAATAAATTCCTCCAATGCTTAATGGTATTGCAAAACTTGTAAAGCAGTATATGAATATTATGAGTCCTGAGGAGATGATTGCAGGTGAAATATATGGTATTATAACTTTTTTTATAATGTATATAGTCCTCCCCTTAGAGAATAAGGCAATAGTTTGAATTATTTCTCTAGGTACTCCTATTAATGCCGAATATACAAAGCTAAAAGATAATGGTATATTGTAAAAGACGTGCGCAGCAATGATCCCGGTTAAGCCTTTTCCTAACGCTCCAAGTCCCGGTATAATATTTGATAAAAAGCCGTATTCTCCATATAAGTCTAGGAAACCTGTTACAACGATCATTGATGGAGCCATGAATGCTGTAAATCCTACTATGTGAAATAATTTTTCCCCCGGTATATTCATAGAGATCAATACTACTGCTAATGTTGATCCTAGAAATAATGCTATTAATGTACTTATGGTTGCTTGTACAGTGGTTATCCATAGTGATCTGCGAATATTGCTCTTGGACAGTGTATTTAGGATCGTGTTCAGAGTTAAACGGTTATCAGGGCTTAAAAAAGCGTCTTTTAACCCATTTACTACGGGGAGATATATTATTATTGTTATTAGTAATAGTGTCGTTATCGCCCATTTATTCATTTCTGCTCTTCTCTACCCGGTTATTGCTTGTTCCCATTCATCAAGCCATTTATCTAGGTTATTCATTATTTCTGCAGGACTGATTTTTTCATTTGCTATTTCTACTTTTAACGGGTTAACTGCGTACCTGTATGGTTCTGGTAGTTTTACGTTTTTATTTGCGGGATACATCCAGTTATTTAGCGGGATTTCTCTCTGGACCTCGATGCTTAGGAACCATTGTATAAATTTCTTTGCTTCTTCAACGTGTTTGGCTCCCTTAACGATCCCGATCCCCTCGATTTGTAGCCATGCAACCGGTTTACCGTTGACGTGTAATAATGCTGCAGCATACCTTGTAGAGTTGTAGAAGTAGTAGGAGTAGGCTGGATCTGTTCCATAGCTTACAACTATGTGGTACTTCTCCTTTAGGAATAAGTCGTAAGCGTCGTCCCAGCTTTTCTCCACTCTAGGCTTTACTTGACTCCACCATGTTTTCCAGTCTTTTCCCATATATTTCTCGTAGATTGCTATCTCGTATAGTAGGAAGCTGAGGCCAGTACTACTTGTCCTTGGGTCTTCTACTACTAGTGTTTTAGCTAGTGCTGGGTTGTTTATGAAGTCTTGGAGCGTTATGTTCTGCATAATAGTATCGTTGATATACTTCTTATCGTAGACTAGGGCTATTACACCGTAATCATAAGGTATAGCGTAGTGTTCTGGATCATAAGATTTAATCAACCAGTCATATATATCCCCTATGTTCGGCGGTGTATATGGCTGTAGCAATCCCTCCTTCTTAGCTTGAAGGATCTGTATATTGTCTAGTCCAATTACTACATCTGCATAAACATTACCCGATTTAACTTCCTCCCTAAGCTTACTTAGGATTTCGCCTGCATCGCTGAAGTATACTACTTCTACCTTTATCCCCGTCTCCTGCTCGAATTGTTTGAATAGCCTATCTCTGAGTTTATCTTTTTCTTTACCCCATGCTAGGAGGCTATTGTATGTGTACACTACTACTTTTCGTCCTTTAACATTGGATGTCTGCGATGTATAGTATATGTAGGATATTGTTGCGACGATAACTACGAATATTATTATTATTGCTAGTATTGTCTCCCTCCTCATGGTTCCTCGCCTATTGATTCGTTCTTGAAAACCAGGTTATCAATGTATTGATAACCTGGTTATCTATGGAAACACCTATACACCCCACTAATATATAGAATGATATCCAAGACTAGGACCTTACTGGTGATTGGTGAAAGTTGCCGATAACAATAGCTAAAAAGAAGTATCGGGACAAAGACCTATACTCAATGCTTAAACCATATGTCGCCGAGTGGTTTAGGAGAAAATATGGTTCTTTCACTCCTCCCCAACGGTATACTATACCACTGGTTAAGAAGGGAAGGAATGTATTAGTATCATCACCGACTGGTACTGGTAAAACCCTAGCTGTTTTCCTAGGTATACTTGACAATCTCTACAGTTATTATGAAGAAAATGGGAAATATCCGGAGGGTATCCACGTAGTTTATGTCAGCCCTTTAAGAGCTTTAAACAATGATATGCGTAGAAACCTTCTCACACCTATAAAAGAGATTAAGCAAGTCGCTGAAGAAATGGGTGTAGAGCTACCTGAGATTAAAGTTGCTGTAAGAACTAGCGATACAAGCCCCTATGAGAAACAGAAAATGCTTCGAGACCCACCCCACATATTAATCACGACCCCTGAGAGCCTCGCAATAGCTCTTAATGCTCCCAAGTTCCGGGAGAGACTGCGAAATACGAGGATCATTGTTCTTGACGAGATACATGAACTAGCTAGTAGTAAGAGGGGCAGTCACCTGAGTTTGAGCGTTGAACGCTTAGAATACCTTACAGGTAGATCGCTGGTTAGGATCGGGCTTAGCGCGACTATTGCACCGTTAGAAGAGGTTGCTAAGTTCCTAGTAGGATTCAATGATAACGGAGAACCTCGAGACTGTGTTATTGTTGACGCCCGCTTCTCGAAGCCTGTCGATATAAAGGTTATCGCTCCGGTCAAGGATTTAGTTCATGCATCTGCTGAGGAGATTAACGAAGCAATATACAAGACGCTTATTAGACTAATAAAGAAGCACCGAACAACACTAGTCTTTACAAATACTCGAAGTGCTACTGAGAGAGTAGTTTATAAGCTTAGGAAGCTCATGGAGAAGGAGAGGATTGCCGATATTGATGAAGTAGAGGCTCACCACAGTAGTCTCAGCCGAGACGTCAGACTAGAGATTGAGGAGAAGCTTAAGCAGGGTAAGCTACGTGTTGTAGTCTGTGTCCCGGGCTATACGAGGGTTTTGACGAGGAATGGGTGGCGTAGGATAGATTCTCTAAAACCCGACGAGTTTATTCTAGGTTTTAAGAATGGCACTATTGTCGAGGAATCCTTTAAGGATCTCGCTGTTATTGACTATAATGATCTTGGTTATAGGTTGAAGACTATTAATGGTAGAGTTATTGATGCTACCCCCCTTCACCGCTTCCTCGTTTCTAGAGGGAATAGTTACGAATGGGTTGCAGCTAAGGATCTAGAGGTTGGAGATAAACTAGTAGTTGTCGATGAAGATAAGCATGTACCAGTTATCGATGTTGTAACGGGGAAGGACAGGGTTTGGATCGGTAGAGCCTATGGATTGATCGATACTGATACGGGGACATATATAGCCAATGGATTTGTATCTAAGAATAGTTCTACGAGCTTAGAGCTGGGAATAGATATCGGATACATAGATCTAGTGGTTCTCCTCAGCAGTCCTAAGAGTGTCTCCAGGCTTCTCCAGCGTATCGGTAGGGCTGGGCACCATATTAGGCATGTTAGTAAGGGTAGGATAATAGTTGTTGATCGAGATGACTTAGTTGAATGCACTATTTTAACAAAGGCTGCTTATGAACACAAAATCGATAGGGTGAGAATCCCCCGGAACCCATTAGACGTGTTAGCGCAGCATATTGTAGGCATGTCTCTCGAGAAGAAGTGGGATGTTAGAGAAGCATATCGAGTTATCCGTAGAAGCTATACTTTCCACACTCTAAGCTGGGACGACTACATTAATGTGCTAAGATATCTTTCCAACAAGTACGGTGAATGGTTTGAACATGCTAGAGTTTATTCGAAGATATGGTTTGACGAGGAGGAAGGTGTTTTTGGGAGGAAGAAGAGGGTTAGGATGATCTATTACGAAAACATTGGGACGATACCCGATGAAGCAAAAGTTCATGTATTCACTACTGATGGAAAATACGTTGGAGACTTAGAGGAAGCTTTTGTCGAAAACCTTGTCCCCGGAGACTTATTCGTGCTTGGAGGGAGGGTTTACGAGTTTATAGGTGCTCACGGTTTCAGAGCGATCGTTAGGCCTGCTGAGGGTGCTAGGCCGACCGTTCCAAGCTGGTTTAGCGAGATGCTCCCCCTATCATATGATTCCGCACTGGAGATTGCTAGATTTAGAGGTCTCATGGATAGATTAATAGGTGAAAAACCTAGGAGTGAAGTTGTTGAATTCCTCCGCAAAAACTATAGGTTACAGAAGCATGCTGCTGAATCAATCTACGAGTACATGCTAGAGCAGAAACTTTTCACCGGTATTATACCATCGGATAAGCTCTTTCTATTAGAGATCTATGATGAGCCTGATGCTAGGAATATTATTGTACACAGCCTCGTGGGTAGAAGGGCTAACGCCGTTTTAAGCAGGGCTTATGCTTATATTATCGGTAAAGAACTCGGTGTAAGCGTTAAAATAACTGTTACTGATAATGGTTTTATGCTTACAATACCAGTGCATGAAGATGCTGACTGGATAAGGTTATTCAAGAAATTGACGCCATCCAATATTGTTGAAATACTTAAAATAACTCTCCGTAGGACAGAGATGCTTAAACGAAGATTTAGACACTGCGCGGTTAGATCGTTTATGATCCTTAGAAGATATAGGGGTAGGGAGAAGAGCCTTACGAGAATCCAGCTTAATGCTGAAGAACTGCTTAGAGCATTAGAAGAGATACCTGATTTCCCCGTGTTGAAGGAGACGTATAGGGAGATATTAGAGGATTATATGCATATTGATGCTGCTAAAGAAGTTTTAGAGAAGATCCATGATGGTAGTATTCGTTTAGAATTGTTTGGTCCCTCAAGTATTCCGAGCCCCTTTGCTCATAATATTGTTGTGCATGGTTATAGTGACATAGTATTAATGGAGGATATGAGGAAGCTATTAGCACTGCTACATGATAGGGTTATTGAGTATTTGAAGATGAGGAATCGGAATCTTCCTTCTCTTCGCTAGGTTGCTTATCCTTTTTAAGCTTTAATGTTTTCTCGAGAATTCTTTCCGGTATGTTGAATACTTCTCTCGCAATTATCGCTATGTAATCATCGCTAGGCGTTGATTGTGGAAATCCCAGTCTTAAAGCTATAGCCCGCTTCATTGCTTCCTTGTATTTTTTATTTCTGAT
>WAON01000071.1 GCA_015521265.1 Desulfurococcales archaeon | reverse complement strand
TTATTGAAGTGATGATCTCGGGAGGGCTGAGTACTAGTCGATGAAGAGGGTCTTGAGTACTGATTACTTCTTAGCTAAAACTATTGGATCACCCTTCTTAACGCCTAAGATCTTAGCGGCATTACCATGATTTACCCCGATCTCGAAGAAACCCCATGAATTAATATAACAAGCTATTTCTCCCTGCCTAACATAGCTGAAGCTAGGTACGAGTCTACAAGTAAAATTCTTTCCTCCCACTTCAACAGTTATTTCCATACCATAGTCCACCCCTATCGCTCCTAAGTGCTCTCTATTAATATTTGTCATAATGTTCCCGAAGACATCGATGTATATGATCGAGCCTTTTACGTTTCTATTTAATAGTTTCGGCTTAGGGAATTCTAGTTTAACAATGCTGTTTTTATCAATTCTAAAACCGAGTTGGCCAGGATCTAATCCGAGGGATAGATATGCTGCAACGGGAGCAAATAAATCCCTACCATGGAAAGTATACGATGTATTCTTCGATTTGAAGGGTGAATTGGAAACATCGTATACCTCAACAATACCGTTATCCGTAGCTGCAGGATAAAGTGACCCATTGTCCGGGCCGATGAAATAGTAGTTCTTAGTCTTAACTAGCAGAGCCTTCCGGGTAGAGCCTACACCTGGATCAACTACTGAGACAAAAATAGTACCGTGTGGGAAATACTTGTAGGAGATGAAAAGCATTAGAGCCGCTTCATACACGTTCTGCCTTGAAACTTCATGGGTTAAATCAATAATATCTGCATCAGGATTAATGCCCTTAATAACACCCTTAACAACGCCTACGTATGGATCCTTATAGCCGAAATCGGTTAACAATACAATAAGGCTCTCCATAAACACACCCCCAACCCGGAGGAGCGCTGGTTAAGTATAATAGTTAGGCAGGGATTAATTCTTAATGGGATAGCCGGGGATGTTTACGACGGGCGGTCTGAATAACAGTGATGATCCATTGTAGCATGTACCCGGCTATCCCGCTACGGAGTCCCCGATGAAGAGCAGCGGATAAGCGGATTACTCGGTGATACTAGTATTAGATGAAGAACCTTCTTCATGAGGGGACTCTGCAGTAAACAAGTAGTCGATTACAATAGTTATTAATGGTACGATTAATCCGGTAGTTGGATATACCGGGAAAATATTACCGTACTTATAACCCATGATCAATACAAAGCTGTAAACCATCGTTGTTATGAATATCGGATAGGATATGTATATATAGAATGAAGTCCTCCCACCATGATACAAGATCTTTAAGAGCAGTAGAGGTTCCAATACAATGTAGAGCAGGACAAGCTGAGATATTATTGGTAGAAGATAAGACATTCGATCAGTATACTCGATAACACCAATATTAAACCTTCCGGGACTCCAGATAGAGGGGAGTAATGGGCTGAAAAGTACAAGGAATAGTAAGCCAGCATAAAAGTAGTCTAGGAAAGTGTATTTAGCACTTTTAATATTCTTATATTCTAGCGAGAAACTAACCAGCATTAATACAAGCCCAGCCAGTAGCAACGGGATCCATGATCCAGTAAATGCTACGTTCTTAACCCTGTAAAGACCCGGGTTAGAAGAACCGCTAGTAACTATACTCACCGTGGGCATAATAGGGTTTGATCCTTTATTCCTAGATATAAACCAGGGCCATTCGGGTATGAGGAGTTTCCAAATACTACCAGTATTCTTATAGTTTTTCGATTTGTTTTCAATGAGTAATTCATCAATTATCGTTTTCCAGTTATTCATGAAACTCGTATGATCGCTGTTTGGTTCTAAGTAAACGATAACACCTTTCACTGCGAGTAGTTTAAGACTCTCAATATATAGGTATTCATCGTTCGACCCGATCACTACTATCCTAATAACGTGCTGATCATTGGTAATGTATCTAAAGGGATCGCTACATTTATCCGGGGGGATTCTGCGTATGTAGTAGTTTATCAGTGAAGCCTTAGACAAACTGTAGGGATAATCCCCTATTAAGCCGAGGCTTATGGTTTTATTAATACCCTTTACCAACTCCCCGCTCATCAACGCGATCGATCCGCCTAACCCTACCCCAACTACATCAACTTCCGAAGCATTAACTACTTCATGCGCGAATTGTACAAGGGTTTTAACGATACATAAGCTATGGATTAACAGTGAATCCTTCGGCTTTATCGATTCCATGATTAATCCGGAACCGTATGGAGGCTTGTTTTTCCCTACGCCGGGTAAGTCGAACATTAATACGTGGAATCCCTTCTGTACTAGATAGTTAGCCAAATTATATAATGAGTAGTGGGTAGTCATATAATCGTGTATTAGGATTACCGTTCTCCTATCCTTCACTCCTTGGGGGTATAGTTCATCTATGTAGATATATGGATAAACTCCATTATACATACAAGTCTTCAGCTTAAACCACTTATTAATAACAGTAACATTCCCCAGAGAAGTAATACTAGAGCCAACCATATCATATTCTAACTGTTTCGGGGATAAAGAGTTGAGTAAGCTACTAATGCTCGAGATACAAGTCTTGCTGGGAGTTGCGTGTACTAGTTGAGAAGTGTATAGGGCTGCGTAAATACTAGTGAATACTAGAAACAACCCAATATATACTAGTATACCCGACGATACCCTCTTAACACTAGTCATTTCGACATCGTCCCTAGATCCTCGGCAGTTATAGCTTCGATTATTGCAGCGGTATAAATTATGCTAGTATTTATACCAAAATTGATTTATCTAGATATAAATGATTTGTTTAACGCGGTGATGAAAGTATATATCCTAGAAGGCCCATTATAGCCCCCATTATAGCACCAATACCGTAGAATAACAGCCTATAGTTTCCGGTAACTGTTAAACCCATATATATCCCTAGTAGGAGGACGAGTATGCCGATCAATACACCGGTAGCTAGTACTCCGACATCCCTCTTAATAACCCTTCCCCTTACATCAATATAGTTTCCGCATCCAGGACACTTTTTAACCCGGAGATTATAGCCGCAGTGTGGGCATTCTTCAACTATGAAGGGGACAGTCCTACCGCAACGGGGGCAAGTATAGGTTTCAAGTAATAACTCTCTCCCACAATTCTCACACTTCACAGTTTCGCCTCTACGTAGGAGGTCGAATATCTTCGAGAAAACTGGTAATAGTTTCTCATCAGTATTAATAGCTACTACAAACTTACCAATATTCTCAACCTCTAACCCCTCACCATTAAACTTCACATATAGCGTCCTAGTCTTCATCTCCCTCCTACGGAATAGGGAATACTTGGAGAAAGCCTCGGAGATCTCTCCGGCATTTATGATTAACTCTTTAAGTTCTTCAGCATCCTTATCACTAATTACTGGGGAATGAGTAGCTACACTGCGTGCATCCCTGTCAACAATTATAAACCATCTAACACCGCTAAGCTTGCCTAGGAAGCCGGCTATCCTAGATAGTAAGCCGGATAACCCCATATGGTTCACCGCTGGGATTTAAGTCCTATATAAACATGGTTATGATCCCCGTAATAAATTAATTATTTCTCCAAGCGAAGCAATAACAACAGGCCTACCCCTAAATAATTGCTCTAAGGGGGTATTAGTAGGGTTAAACCCTACGTAGACCCTGTCGAAAAGGCTTGTATCTATTCTATTAATACTGTTTTCAACAATAGCATCGATGACTGCGAGTATTATAATGTAATTAAAAGAGAATACTAGGCTGCGGCTACGGGCGAGATCAATCAATAAAGTCCTAGAGCTACTACAGTTAACCTCTTCAATGCGTAATACACTACTCCCCTTACTAATCCTCCTAAGCACATCTTTATTAATATAGTCATCGATGACCCCGCTACAGATAAGGAGGCGGGTATCAATACCCTTATCCACGAGGTAATTGTATAGTCCGAGGAGGATCCATGAAGAAAGCATTGTTCCAGGCATTAACCCGACTCTCATATCTCCGGGAGTAGAGTCTATAAGTCTCCCGTGATCCGCCCAAGGCGGGGCGGCGACAGATAATAAATCCGTAAACCTCCTCTTAATAGTTAACAGATCGTTAATGGATACGGGAATCCATCGGTTAAGGCTTGAAAGGATCAATGATAACCTAGACCCTATGGATTCAGGTGCTTGAACCCTTAACAATCCTATTTCTTCGTTAACCCTCCTAGATAAACCATTATGAACCATTAAGTAATTAGCTAATAGTCTACCCCTATAAGTACTGAGAACGTTCTTCTTTAACAAGTAATTGTTTACTAGGTGGAAAAGCCTGTAGGGGAGGGGTTTCTCCAGGAAGGAAGCCATTAATAGAATGTCTCTTAAAAAACTATAACCTTCATCAGCATCGTTTACCGAGGATTCTATGATCCACAATGCCTTTGTAATAATAGAATGTACTATTTTTATCGGAATATAGTTCTCCCCCTTCATACCTCAGCTTCCTATCTCATCCCGTATTGTAGCTAATATGTCTGATATATCGAGGGCCTCGAGCTCTAGTGCTTCACCTTTTTCAACAATTATATCTCCATCAATCAGTATAGTATCGGGCAAGTATCCAAGCTTTAACAAGTCTTCTAAACGATGAGGGATTAATGCATTCTTATCCGGGATCCTTAGATCGTATAATAGTAAATCAGCCGGCTCCCCCTTCCTAATAATACCTTCACCTCGCTCCACTAGTTTATATCCATTATATAATAGGTTACTGTAACCGGATAAGTTTCTAAGAATGCAGCCGAGATATACGGGGTTAGACGGGATTAGCGGTATTTTACAATTACTACTTATCACCTCTACGGGGCAGAATACTTCATCGTAATCCCCTATGTATTTTCCTTCGAAATAAACCCTGGAATCCTCAACGTCAATATAGTATAGGCCGGGACGATGCGGTAGTGCTGAGCCCTTATCAACTATGATAGCTGGAATTTGTTTCTCCAGTAGGGTTTTAGCAACTAGATCTGGTTGGGGATCAGCTATTACTGGAAAAGTGATCCCAGCCCTTATGATCCGGTATAAACCGTTCAGGATTAAACGTTTAATTTCCTCCCTACTCAGGGAACCAAGTATTTCGCCTGTATCAATATTATTTCCTAATGGGAGGGTTGAGGGGGAGATTGCGGCTGAGAAGCCGTGGATAACTACCGCTTTATACTCATAGTCTGCCCTGTACTCGGAGAACTCGTATTCGGCGGGGTATTCGACGCCTAGATCTCTTACCTGGTTGTTATCGATGAATAAGAAGCCTCTCCGGATAATACCGTTGTGGCCCGGATAGTTTATCCCGGTAAACAAGTATCTTATACTATTCATTAATGCCTCAACCCGTACTTGTTATAATACATGATTGAATCCAGTGGTTTACGGGGTTGGAAGCCTCGAAGGCCTGGTGCGGGTTTGCCCACTGCAACCATTCCGAGAAGATATAGTTTCGGGGGAATGTTTAACTCACTCTTAAACACGGGGTCGTCTTGGAGGTTTAGAGGGAATACGCCGTAGCCTTTAATGGATGAAGCAAGCATTAAGTAAGCCATGAGGCTCCCTCCATCAATTAAGTGGTGGGGGCTCTGTTCTGGACGGGTTACTATGAAGAATAATACAGCGGCTTTCTCGAACAACCTACCGGCTGGGTGGAGCCTTGATAACTTATGGATTAATAATTTATCGTCAACGATCACTAGTTCCCACGGCTGTATATTACCTATGCTTGGAGCCCATCTAGCCATTTCAACTATCTCCAAGATATCCCTACGATCAATACTTGCTTCGGCAAACAGCCTAGAATACCTAATACCCGCAAGGATCCTCCTCTCATAGTCTATGCTCAAACCCCATACACCCCTTGAAATAACCCGGCTTCAGTTAAAGGAATTATCGTCATAGCATCCTGCTCCGGCCGGGGAGTATTCGTCACCCCCTCATATATACCCTTCAATAACCTATAAATCCGTAGAGGGCTGTATAATAGTATCGTGGAGGTGCCTGTTCTTGAAGGGTTGGTGGGGTAGAATACTACGTGTAGACTTATCCAGGAAGAAATACTGGGTACAAGAGCTTAACGGTGAGATTTACAAGAAGTATATCGGTGGTAGGGGCTTAGCCGTTAAGATATTGTGGGACGAGCTCCCCCCAGGGATTGATCCCTTCTCTCCGCATAACCTACTAGTAATAGCTTCAGGCCCACTATCAGGGCTACCATTACCCAGTAGCGGTAAACTAGTCGTAGCATCAAAGAGCCCATTAACACTAGGCTATGGAGACGGGAACATTGGTACAATGGCCTCGGTACACTTGAAGAAAGCAGGGTATGATGCAATAGTGATCAGGGGGGCTAGTAGGAAGCCGATATACCTGTACATAGAGGATGACAGGGTAGAGTTTAGGGATGCAGAAGACCTTTGGGGCCGGGATACCTTTGAAACCGAGGATAAACTAGTAAAAGAGCATGGAAGAAACATTGGTACACTACTCATAGGGCCCGCTGGAGAAAGCCTAGTCCGATACGCAACGATCATATCGATGAAGGGCCGCAGCGGTGGGAGGCCGGGTATAGGAGCAGTCATGGGCTCTAAGAAGCTTAAAGCAATAGTTATAAGGGGAACCAAGAACCCGGAGCTAGCTGATGAAGCCGAGCTTAGAAGGCTCAGCGAGGCATCCTACAAGGAGATACTGAGTAAGGAAAACTATGATTTCTGGATAAGGCAGGGTACTATGGCTACAATAGTCTGGGGGCAGGAGAACAGTGTCCTCCCGACAATGAATTATAGGGAAGCCGTATGGGATCACTACGAAGAAATCAGTGGAGACTTAATGGAGAAGCTGAAAGTTGAGAGGAGGGGCTGTCCATACTGTAATATGCAGTGTGGAAATGTGATCCTGGATGATCGGGGCGAGAAGAGCGAGCTAGACTATGAAAACGTTGCAATGTTCGGAAGCAACATACTCCTAAACGATCTGAGGAAAGTTGCAACGCTCAACAAGCTAGCCGATAAGCTTGGATTAGACACTATCAGCATGGGGAACAGCCTCGGATTCATCATGGAGGCTTCGGAGAAGAACCTGATCGATGAGAGGATAGAATGGGGTGATTATAAAGCGGCACAGAGACTATTAATCGATACAGCGTATAGGAGGGGGCTAGGATCATTTCTAGCGGAAGGAGTAATGCGAATGTCCCGATGGCTGAGAAACGGGGCAGAGGAATTTGCAATGCATGTTAAGGGATTAGAAATATCAGCCTACGACTGTCACGCAGCACCCGGAATGGCCCTAGCCTTTGCAACATCACCTATCGGAGCACATCACAAGGATGCGTGGCTTATAGGCTTAGAGGTTAAAATGGATAGGTTCGCTTATAATGAGGAGAAGGTTGATAAGCTAATCTTCCTGCAGAGGATCCGTGGTGGAATGTTTGAATCACTAACAACCTGTAGGCTACCATGGGTAGAGCTAGGATTAAACCTAGACTATTACCCGAAGATGCTGACAGCCGCTACAGGTGTAACCTATACGATAAACGATATATACGAAGTAGCAGATAGGATCTATGCCTTGATCAGGGCTTTCTGGATAAGAGAACATGATGGATGGAACCGCTACATGGACTACCCGCCTATGAGATGGTTCAAAGAACCATTAAGCAGGGGTCCCTACACGGGTGCAAAACTAGACTTAGAAAAGTATGGTAAAATGCTAAACCTATACTATGATAAGCGTGGATGGGATCATCGCGGAGTACCAAGACGCAGTACACTAGTAAAACTAGGACTCCAGGAAACAATACCAGTACTCGAGAAAATAGTCGGGCTCGAAGATTAAGCTGTTTTTACCCCCTTTAAAACATTTTAAACATCTATAAAATGGTACCCAGCTAGTGTATATGGAGAATAATATTGAAGAAAGAGATCGTCCTTGAAGGCGTTGTGGTAAGTGGGCTTGGTGTTGGAGCGAAATATGTTAGACTATACCGCGAACTATTCATTAAGTACTTGGGGATAGACCCTTACCCCGGAACTCTCAATGTAGATGTTGGCCGGGATGTTTCATGGGTTCTCGCAGATATACCGGCTAAGATAATACCTCCCCCATTCCCGGGTTATTCCCCAGTAATAGCTTACCGGGGCAGGATAGATAGTGAAGAAGTCTACGTTCTAAAACCATGTATTACAGAGCATGGATGGAATATACTAGAAATAATTTCGAAGTATAAGCTGAGGGAGAAGCTTAAATTACGCGATGGTTCTCTAATAAAACTGGTTATACACGATTACTAGCCCAGCCTGGTTAGGGGGGTAAGGGGTGCGTCTTAGTTGGATGAAGAATTCCTCAATTATAGTAGGAAGTTGAGGGATAAATCAATATCCTATGGAATACCGAGTATTGATGAGGAAGAAGGCTTTATCCTGTACAGTATAGTCTATACATACTCGCTCCTAAACAGTAACCATCTAGTTATCGTAGATGCTGGTGCAGGTATTGGATATTCTACACTATGGCTTGGGAAAGCATTGATCGATTCGGGATGTAATATTTGCCTTGTAGAAGCTGTTGAAAAGAATAAGGCATTTGCAGAACAAATACCTGGGAATGTTAAGAAGCATGGATTAGAAGGACTACCATTAACCATTGTAGCGGGTGATGCAGTAGAGTATGTGATGAATAAAGATGCAGAGTCGATAGATATATTATTCGTAGACATCGAGAAGAACAGGTATCCGAAAATACTCGAAGAATCCTATTACAAGATGAAGAAGAAGGGATTCATAATATTCCACAACGCCCTCTTCCCGCCTCCTCCGAGGAGACTATACGAATTAATCAGAGAATACGGGCTTAAACACACAATTATACCGACAACTGCTGGACTACTCGTTATCCATAAGTCTTAGCTTCCGCCCCAATAATTGTAGGAGAGCATATAACCTAATCGATCGGTAATCCTTTAAACGATGAGGTATAACACCCTTCTCCCTTAAACTATTTATCACCTTAACAGCATCCCTAATACTAACACCCATTAAGTCAGCGAACTCACTAACCGAATGACTCTTAGCAATTATTTCTAAAGCTCTTATATCACTACTCCTAAGCTTCTCAGAATATGTAAATGCTTCAAGCAGATCCATTAACACCGACTCAATACTACCACGTATAATCAACTCGAGCTCCTCAGCATCAACTAGGAATACATCGCTTAACTGATAAGCCTTAACACCCAGTTTCTCAGCTAGTTTCTCAGCCGCTTCATCGCTAAAACCCTTGCCGATGATTAACGGTTTACAGCCGACTAGTTGAGCATTAGTATAAGCCTGCCTAATGCCCGTTACATCAATACTACCGGCTTTAACTTCTACAGCATAACAATTCCCCTCATCATCAACGGCTACCGCGTCTACTTCTGAGACGATTATTCCATCAATAACGATCTTCTTATCGGTTTCAACAATCTTATAACCTAACTCCTCTAAGACCCTCAGAGCAATCCTCTCACTACTACGCCAACGCCTACGCCAGCTAACCCTCAAACCTCATACACTCTCATTGAAAGAATGGGGCTTGGAAAAACTGTTTTTATTAAACAATTTAAAAAGCCTTGGTTAACCGCCCGGCGATCCATGCCATGGGCTGTCCTTCCATAT
>WAON01000070.1 GCA_015521265.1 Desulfurococcales archaeon | reverse complement strand
CTATTATTCCTAATGATGACGTATTACATGAATAAACTCGATCAATTCATTGATACAGTGGTTTTCGTAAATACGTTTATGAAGATACTCACAACATTATTCGTTGTTATAGGCATAGCCTTGATCTACAGGTATTTGTTCAGGATTACTGGGTACGCTGATTACGAGCCTAGCCCTGTAGATGAAGTAGTATTTATTGCTGAAACACCGGTTACTGAAGCAATGATCAAAGGTAGATATGTTAGTGGTGAGGAGAAGAAGTTTATCATGAATTATTGGAGTATACTGTATTATGCTTATGAGAAAGTAATGAATGTAAAGCTTGATGAAGTAGTTAAGAATAGGGAAGAGTTATTGAGGCTTGCAAACAATATCGCCGCTGATCCCCGGGAATTGGAGAAGAGTTTAAGCTTCCTCTATAACGTGTATTTAAAAGCTAGTGGTAAAGCGGGATTATTCCCCATTATTATTAGTTGGAAGAGGACTATGCGTAGATACGCTGAGCAAACTGATAAATTACTCAACTTTATAGGATATACATTGACTAAGAAGGGTGGATTAAAGGATGTACTCTACCTCGTCAAGTAAACCATTAACGCCTAGTAGTGTTAAGAGGATCACGGATAGTATTATGGAGGAAGTTGGGAAGATAGTTGTTGGTAAGAAGGATGTTATAAAACAAGTCCTCATTGGGCTATATACTGGTGGACACGTATTATTAGAGGGTGTTCCTGGAGTAGCGAAGACCCTGATCGCTAAAACTATTGGTAGGGTAACTAATTTAACATACTCCCGTATACAGGCTACACCGGATTTATTGCCCAGCGATATTATTGGTACAATGGTTTTCGATCCCCGTAGAAACGACTTCGTGCCTAGGAAGGGGCCTATATTCGCTAATATTGTATTGTTCGATGAGATCAACCGTGCAAGCCCTAGAACACAGTCTGCACTCCTCGAGGCAATGCAGGAGAAACAAGTGACGATTGAGGGTAAGACGTTTAAGCTTCCCAAGCCTTTCTTCGTTATCGCGACGATGAACCCTATCGAGATGGAGGGCACTTTCCCGCTTCCAGAAGCCCAGCTTGACAGGTTTATGATGAAGATCATAGTTGATTATCCATCTAGAGAGGAGACGGGTATTATTCTTAGGCGAATACACCAGATCGAGAGTTTTAACGTTAGACCGGTTGCATCGGCATCCGATATATTAGGTGTTAAGGAGGCTATTCCGAGGGTGAAGGTGAGCGATCCGGTGATCGATTATATTATAAATATTATCGAGGAGACTAGGAATCATAAACATATAAGGCTAGGCGGTAGTCCTAGAGCTGCAATATCGATGCTACTAGCTGGTAAAGCAGTTGCATTAATGGATGGTAGAGACTACGTGTTGCCTGATGATATAAAGTTCGTCGCTAAACCCGTATTAAGGCATAGGTTGATCCTTAAACCAGAAGCTGAGTTTGAAGGTATAAGCGTTGAATCCGTAATCGACGAGATCCTCAGCAGGGTTCCTGTTCCAACGCCGGGTGTTCAATGAATTGAAGGTATTGAGGATCGAGGAGGTTAAAGCTACTTCTAGGCTTCTAGGAGTCTTAATAGTTATGAGCTTCATTGTCTCGCTAGAACTAGTGCTTAAACACTACGTATCCACTGCATCGATCTATATTATCTCGGCAATCATAGGATTAATACTCTCAATGCGTGTATTCGTAGAATTATCAGCTAGGGAAATTGATAAGTTAAGGATTAAGCGTAGATTCCTCGATCCTTTAATTGAGGGGGAGGATGTTAGGGTTGAAGTAACAATTCATAACTTGGGCTGGATCCCCCTGCTTAAAGCTTCAATAACCGATCTCTACCCTAATTTCTTCAAGCTACTGAGCGGGGGAAATATTATTGAGGCTATAATACTTCCGGGATCGAGCGTTAAGTTTACTTATAGAGTTAAACCTGTTCTAGGTAAACATGTTTATAGGGGGCTGGAGATCATTTTATCCGATCCACTTAAGCTCTTCAACTATAAAGTACTGCTCGACGTTGAAGAGAATACTGCTTATGTAAAACCAAAACCCCTACCTATACCTAGGAGGATAATGACTAGATGGGCTAGTAGGGGGCTTGGCCAGGGCAAGATTAGGCTTAAGGGTATTGGACAAGAGTTTAGGGATCTTAGAGAGTATGTTCCAGGCGATGATTACAGGTTTATTGAGTGGAAGAGCTTTGCTAGGCTTAGGCGATTATATGTTAAGGAATTCGAGAAGGAAGCTAGTTTAAGCGTTGTATTAGTTGTTAATGCTACTAAGGATAGTATACGTGGCCGGCTCGGGGAAACAATGCTTGAATACACGGCTAGAACGGTTGCGGGCTTATCGAAAACAATCCTCGAGAGGGGGGATTGGTTAAGCCTATCCTTGTCAGGCGTTGTTTGGAGAAGGAGTGGTTATGGACGTGGGAAAATACACTTCCATGGAATCCTAAGGGTTTTATCTGGTTTTGAATGGTCTGAGACTACTGTAAAGCATCCATTATATGAGGTTTTACTCGAGGAAGCTAAACGGCTTCCCCGTAGGGGTAAACACTACTTTATAGTCTTCACGCCCCTGCTATCGATGAGTGAGGCCGAGAAACTAGTTGAGAGCGCTAGTATCCTTAGGAGCCGAGGCTATGTAGTATCGGTTATACAGGCTATACCGGAGCTTTTCGAAGAGGAGCTTGTTACGAGTAGGGAGGCTTCACTCTTTGCAGCCTTGATCTATGATAAACTGATTAGCGCTCGTAAGGTTAGTAGTTTTCTACGCAGTCGTGGATTAGTCGTTTATAATACTGGTCCTAGGGATATGCTCCCGATAGTTCTTGGATTAGTTGAGAAGTATCGTGCTTTAACGGTGTGAGGATTGGGTTCTTCAACTATTCGGCCGGGAGTGATGAAGCGTTTAAGATACAAACTCTTAGTAGCTTTCCTACTGCTTAACATATATCCTTTCTATGACTTATTGAATAGGGCTATGGGAATTAGTGATCCCCTAATGCTATTACTAACATTAGCCCTATCAATTATCTGGATTATAGGTGTGTATAAGCTCTCACCCCATATACTAACAGTATACTATGTCTTAACGGGGTCGGTTCTTTATATTATTAGTAATGGTGGATTAGTGGAGATCTCGACGATCATAATATACTCGATCATAGCTTTCTTCAGCGATTATATCTCGAAGCTCTTAATCATTGGTTTCGGATATAGATGGACAAGGATCTCGTGGAAAGGAGTAGTTATCGGTATTGGGATCGTATTATTAGTTATAGGATCCTATGTATATGTTGGATTATTCGCTGCGGGATTTAGTTTAAACTATGTAGAGGAAATTATTCATACCACCCCTGGCCTGTTTCAAGAGTTTTTCCAGTTGTTTATCGAGACCAGGCTCGGCTCTTTATTCTTCGCATTATTCGCAATATTCCTAGCTTACTTCATTCTTAACGAATATATCACGAATCTATTATCAGACGTAGCACCTATGCCTCGCTCTATGGCTTTGGGCCGGATTATAGAGTTTTTGAAGAGTGAGGCTAAGCAGGTTCTTAAGGGTAAGGATGATTTTGGTAGGTTGTTTAAGCGTTCTAGCTTCTTCATAATTGGATTCTTCATCTATATATTGTTCTATCCCCTCCTAGATTACTTGATGAGTTTTTACCATGGTGGTTTCCTAGGTTTCCTGTTTACGGGGGCTTTATGGTTTGGTTTATCACTTTTCCTCTATGGTTTATTCCTAGGCAGAATTTATCCATCAATAATCAAGACTAAAACACCTAAAGCGAGGAAGCCATCGATTCTATGGATTATAATCCCGGTAATACTACTCGCCGGCTACACGTTCCTATTATGGATTGAGGGGCTTCCTATAATTGATTTATACCTTCACAGTATAGGTTTTGAAAAAGGATGGTTTGGAATGTATAATAGCATTGACAGGGGCTCCCGGTTATTCCTAGACATAGCTGTAAAATACTATTATTACTCATATAACTATATTGATAAGGTAAGATACGCTTATTTATTATTCAGCAAATTCATAGATGAAATCATAAAGTTTCTATGGGGGTAAAAGTGCCTGGTAAAGGGGATCTAGTAGCACCAGTTACTGGTTTAATACTCATAGGATTCAGCATCTACATATTCCTCTGGTCCCTACAATTAATGGTTAATAGGGATGTTCCAAGCAGTCTCCTAGCAGCATTAATAGGCTTCGTATCCCTTAGCGGCGGAGTAACAATGATCAGGACTTGGAGCTTATCCAGATACGCTTCTCCTAAAGAAGCAGAGGAGAAAAAGGAAGAAAAATAGTCAGCCAGGGGTTCACAACCGCTCACAGCCCCATACTATCTATCTAGGCGGGGGCTCACCAGCGGCAGGGCTTCACCATCCCTATAGGGATAATTATTTCTGGTTGTGGGTCTTATTTTTAACCTTGAATCCGGGTATATGTCTTTTAACCATGTAGTTGGGAGTGGTGTATGTCTTGGCTGATGGGCGGCTACTAGTTTTTACGGATAAGGAGTATAGGGGCGATGTTTACTACGTAAATGTATATCCGGGAGTATCTGTTGGAGGATTCATGCCTAGCCGTAAAACTATCCCGATAAGCTTCCATCACCCGTTGAAGAAGAAGCTTGAACAAGCACTACTTGAGATCGGTGTTATTGTTCCCGATACCAATGTTAAGTGGAGGGTTAAAGTTAACGGTATATCGATTACTAAAGAATTCAAGCCTCATTCAACTTGTAAAGCTGGTAATAAATTATTTGCTAAACTCGTATACGATATAACTAGTATAATGAAAACACCAGAATCAATTAGGAAGAGGAGGGTTAATGTAACATTTAAAACTGAAGGTGGTAGGGAGGGTATATTAATAGAGCATCTAGGAATACTAGCCTTCTACCCGACTGAAGAAGCTGTAAGCGATATCTACTATTTAAGCGGTGCATTAAGCTTAGAGCCCGGAGAGAAGGCTGAGTTAAGATTCAGGTATAGGAAAGAGAAGGCGCTTATCGATGCTTCAATATATATGCCGAGCCCGGAAGCTGTGGGGAAGTTATTGATTAACGATTACGAAGTCCCTATTAGCGGTATACATGGAATGGATGAAGTATCTGCGAAGATTATGGGTCTAGGCGAGAATAATAAGTTGACTATAATACATGAAGAGACTGGAGAAACCTATTACCCTAAACAGATGAGGGTTTCATCAATAATACTGATCGATAAAGTATATAGGGAGCCCAGGATCGTTGTTGAAGAGGTAAGTGTGCCTGATAAGCTGGAGAGCGGGGGGAGGATAAAGGTTAAGATTTCGAATAAGGGCGAGTCCAAACCCGATAGCCTACTAGTCGTATTAATGAATCTAGGCAACGTTGTTCATAGAGAAATACTTAAACCATTAGAACCGGGTGGATCAGAAGAGCTCGAGTTACCTGTAAAACTCCCCAGTGGTGAGTATGAGATCGTAGTGAGGATTATTTGGAGTAAGTTGTCTAGGAACTGGTTTGATGATAAACGGGTTAGGATCATAGTTGTTTAGATATTGTCCGCGGAGTTTTAAATATATTCTAGCTTTAACCCTTTCCCATCCGCGTAGTCCTCGATCAGTAATCTATGCTCTCTCCTCGTACCCTTCTTCTCAACAACGATCGTATTTGGCGATGGAACACTTCTATTAATCATCTGATCGAGTATTTCATGGGATAGATAGGGGAGTGCGTATTTAGCCATTATATGCCCGTAGCAGTAATTGTCGTTAAAGGCTTTTCTGGTATGCTTCCTAGGGTAGTGTCCTCCCCCAATCCCCGCTACTACTCTACATTCATGGCTTAGATTAGATAAGTACTCTATTATTGCTTCTCCTAAAACTCGATGGTTTACTGGGTCTTTCCACTCATCGATCGTAGACCCTATTTCGATAAAGTTTAACGGTTTAGACGGCCTCGTTGGGCCATGGTGTGTTGCTTCATAACTTACTTCATATTCACCGAGCCTGCCGTATTCCTCGGCTTTAACGCGCAGTAGTAATAATAGCTTGTGTGAGACCGGTGGGCTTGCAACGCTTAACCTTCTAGGCTCTCCCCCATAGAGTGCTTCAGGGCCAAAATTACCGGTATGGTGTACCGTGTAGCTCTTCACTCTTTTAGCGCTTGAATGCCTTGATAACACAATGTATTTATCAATCCTATCTGGGAGCCTATCATCTAGGAATTCAAAATGTATAGTATCTTCTGCAAAGCCGGCTAAGATAAAGTTTGTCCCAATGTAGCACCTGGTTGCCCCGCTGCAGTCGCTTGTTTTATCGAGGTTTAGAGACTCGATGAGATATTCTGCTACTCCCTTTCCAGCCGGATCCTTCTCACTGAATACTAATCCGTAATAAGTCATCCTATACGCCTCTACTAAACTAGTGCCCGGCAACTATTTACTATTCTAGGATTATTATTATACCCTATATACCTAGACTTAAACAAGTCTTACTATTAACGGTGGTGTATTTGTCTCCGGAGTTTATAGATGTAGAAGCATGGATTAGGAGGAAGTATCTGTTTTGGAAAAGACTCTGGGAGGATTTAGAGATCGGTTACCTAGATGAAGACCTCCTCCCCCTGCTCCTACTGTTAAATATTGACCGTCACATCTACACGATGAGTAGCTGTAGTGGAAGGATAGTAGTTAGTGATTCAAGCTTCCCTTGGAGCCGGGAGGAGACTAGTATAATATTCAAGAAGCATGAACCTATAGGTTTCGAAGAGTTTAGGAATATTTTATCAAAGAAGATTGTTAGGCGTATGTGGGTGAATGTTACTGGCCCAATTATTCATATATCAACTGATAGCCTCGATTATGCATTTGAAATACTTAGACTAGCACGTAATGCTGGTTTTAAACATAGCGGGATCATGTCTGTTAATAGGAGTAAGGGTGTACTCTTAGAGCTTGTAACTGGTGTTTATATGAGCCAGCTTGTTAAGACTATCGATGGATTCATTATTGATATTGATAAGTTAAATGTTCTCGTTAATACTATGAATAATGTTCTCCTGCAGGGTAAATCCCTCCTCGGCAGATTGTATAGGGAGTTCTCGAGTAGGGAGTTTGAACGGGATGAGTATATTATTCGAGACCTCGAGGATAGGGGGTTTAGTGTAGATG
>WAON01000069.1 GCA_015521265.1 Desulfurococcales archaeon | reverse complement strand
ATATGGATGAGTATAAAGCTTAAAGATAAAATCACTAATCTAACCCTAGAGAACCTTGAAACAATTAAGACGATCAGGGATGAAGCATCTAGTATTTATGAAAACATGGGGATCCTCGAGAAACTAGCTGCTAGACAATACATTGCATCGATCAATGACGAGTATAATACGCTGAAAACCCTGATCGACAACGATCATTACGGGGCAGGACTAGGCTACTCCTACGATGCATTGAGACGAGTATACTACGACTACTTAATGATAAGGTATATCTCGGGTGAGAACAACTATACCCTAACAAGCCTAATAACAAACGCATTAAAGGAACTGTATGATAGGATAAATAATACAAGGCTACCGGTCGAGAACACTACGACCAAGCTATTAATCATGAAGAACTATATGCTATCACAAATACAATACCAGGAAGGACTAAAATACTCACATAGTGGAGACCTTGAAACAGCGATAAAATACTACTCGGAAGCCCTAAGTAGAGCATATATAGCGAATCAGTACCTAGAACTAGTCAATTATACCTGTGAAAAACTAGTCCTTGATCCCCGGATTGTCTATACATACTATGATCTAGCGGATGCAATGATCTCCTACGCCTACACCCTCCAGGAAGACCTAGGGACAAATAACCCCCTACTAGACTCCGCACAAGAATACTACAACTATGCCTATGAAGTACTAACAAATAGAAACATACTAGCATCACTCGGACTAGTAATAGACTCCCTAATATACTCAGACCTAGCAGTCGAGACTGGATTCATCAATAATAGGACCGTTCTCGAGAACATATCCAACTACCTGCTAACACTGGACAAACAATATAAGCCGGTAAGCAATGAATCACCCATGATCATCCTATACATAGTAGCGAAAGACTCCCTCCAGGCGGGAAACTACGAGTTATCAATAACTTATAGTCTATCATACATATACTTAATGAACCTAGCAAACACCAGTATAAGCAAACCAAACATAACAATCACAAATAATAATGCTCCAATCCCAACAACACCCAGCAACAACAAGACGATACCAAAACAATATAATCCATTCAACAACCCCGCTACACAAAGCTTAATAATAGGATTAATAGCTGGATTCGCAACCGGGTTTATCCTAGCATGGATACTTAAAAAGAAGGAAACAACGAGACCCCAAGAACTAATCTGGCCCGTCTAAACCCCCCGACTACCTACACGATCCTAATAACCCTACAAGTCCCCCTACGATAATATAAATAGCTCGCCAAGAAGCCAATATAATAAACTGAAATGCTTAGCAAGTATAGTCCAAGAACACTATTTAAATCTATGAATTGAGAGTCGATCATTAACCTTAAAACTCCAGCATATAATAGAAGGCCTAGCACAGATAGTAAAATTGCTGCAGTAAACGAGAATACTATTCCTTCTAGAGTCTTCGGCGTAAAACACTGTGAGGGATGATAATCGAGCTTATCCAAGCCCAGCCTACGAATCACTTTATTCGAATACCTAATCGTTAATCTATGGAAATACTTGTTCCAGGTAACTACGAGATACAGTATTATAAAGAACGCTACCAAAGCAGAGGGATAGATGCTTCTAGTAGCAAGAGGATAAAGTAGAGTATAGATTACTAGTGTAATGAACATAATAGGTATCATACGCTCAGCTGCATACAGAATTATTTGAAGCTTACTTGGATCATACTGTCCCGGTTTATCATATAAGTCTAGGATAGTATCTTTTATATGTTCTTTAACCGACTCGTAGAGTGTGTAGAGGTATAAGATAATTACGGTTAACCATAGGAATACATTATGGGGGTACGAAAAATACCCATCGAAGAGATAGGTTATTGCATAATACAGTAATAAAGGACCAGCAAAACCTAGCAGTCCATAAGCGTATATTTTCTTGGAATAATCCACTAGATCATTTATTGAGAGCTTTTTAAAGCCTTTACCCGGTATATCATTAGTACTGAATACTATGAGCCTAATAGAGGGCCCTATAGCAACGTATGTTAAAATTAACAATATTATGAATTCAGTGTAGAATAAGTACTCATTCATGTAAATATTCTTCTCTGCAATCCTTAACCTCGATAAGAATATATCGTTGTAATAGATAGAGTAAAGAATTTTTAAATTATGCATTTTCTTCGATGAAAACACATTATGCGCTACATCCGGCCACGGAATAATA
>WAON01000068.1 GCA_015521265.1 Desulfurococcales archaeon | reverse complement strand
GTTAACTTATACACATATCTTCCAGGAGGCCCTGGATCGTATTCTTCGATAACGAGACCTTTTTCTTTAAGATAATTTAGTGCTAGCTTAGCTGCATACCAATTTCCCATTTTTAATTCGCGTTGTATCATCGTAACCGATACGGGTCCCGTGTATTTAAGAATACGCAGAACTCGGAGAATTTCATCGTATTTCTTCATGGTAAATCATCAAGTATTATATACTGCATGACGAATAAAATAGGATAATGATTAGACTAATAGGGAAGAAGACTTATATACTACTATACTGCAGATATACAGTATAGAAGAGGTGGTACTGGATGAGTAAACCTATTATTATGTTCTCGGTCCGTGTTCCTCGTTCTCTGCATAGAGAATTCAAGAAAAAATGTATCGACAATGACGTTAGGATGTCCGAGGTAATCATTGCTGTTATGAAGAGGTTTGTTAGGGACGAGGAGTTTCGTGAGGAGATAGTTGATATGGTTCGTGGGAACCGGGGGGTTTCCATGGACGGTATGGATCCGGATAGGGAGGCCCAAGAAGTTATCATGGAGGTGTTTGGGCAGTGAGTGTTGATGTTTATGATGTTGTTTCTGGTCTTCGCCGGGTTGTGTGGGATGTACGGTATAATGTGGATGGGTTAAGGCCTGGGGAGAGGAGGAGGGTTGTCGAGGCCTTGGAGAAGGCTATTAATATCCTCGTCGAGGCCGGTGAGAGGATCCGGAGGGAAGAGGAATTAAAGAACACTCTTATCGAGGTGTTGGAGAATGCAGCCTAATCGTGGGAACCGGGGGGTTTCCATGGAATTGGTTGAGCAGGCCCGGAGACTGATACGAGAGATCAAGGAGTATCCGCGGGAGATGGTTGAGGAAGTATTGAAGAGTATGGGGCCTGGGAAGCACCTGGTAAGATACGTCCTCGAGAAGGAGACCGAGAGGAGGGAGGAGGATCCGGTTCCCTGGTGATGCGGGATGAAGACCTATCTTGTCCGGATCCGGGAGGATGCGTTGAGGGAGATTGTGATGAAGCATTACGGGTTCTACTGGGATAATTACTTTGAACTAGCTACCTCGACGCCTGTCAAAGCCCATGATAAAGCTATGGCTTTGCAGGTGTTCCTCGAGGAAGACAGGCTGCACGGCGGAGTGATAAGGAAAGCAGCACAACTACTCGGGAAGCCCCCGGAGAAAATACTACAAGTCATCGAGCTAGACGGGATAGAAGAGGTGTAAACAGTGATCGTGGACTGCCGGAAATGCAAACACTTTATTCCACTAAGGATCCTCGAGAAATACGCTGCTACCAATCCTGACGAGTGGGGCCGGGCACTGGAAGTAGTGGAGATAATGAAGAATAACGGCCAAACAGTGCTGGGATGGTGCAGGAAACGAAATTGGCCCATCAAATACTACACTGGACGCTGCCGATACTACGAGCCAATCATGGTTAACCAGCGCAGACTAACTGAGTTCCTTTCCTCGAGGAGGTGAATTGTATGCGGGTACTCGTGTCTACCGAGGATATGGCTCTCGCTAATTATTTGTTCCGAGTCGATTATTTGCTTACAAGGAATGTGCAGAGCCTGACACTACCATTATTGAAGCCAAGTACACTGTTCCAGGTAGACCCCCGGATCAAGGAACTCTACAGCGGCTACGTTAAGCAGCATAAGGAATACGTTAAAGAATACAGGAAGGAACGAATCGATAAATACATCAAGTATTTTAGGGAGAACTACTACCACGCCGCCTATGCTTACGCTATCCCGATGATCAGGAGCGTTGTATTATCATTCATAGCATGGCCCCCGCAGGTAAGCATAGGAAGAAACAGGATAATACATCCGGGAGCCTACATCAACATGTCGTTTATACCCACGAAGATTAATAATAAGAAAATCCATAGACCATTAATCTCTAAATACACATACTCGAGATTCTACAACGTCAGCATTTACCACTTGAAGAAATACCTGGAATCACATCTACGGTTGAAGCTGTTCTACTATAAGAAGATCAACCAATACGTGGAGGCTGGTAAATCGGAGAGCCATGCTAAACGCTTAGCTAGAAGAGACGTCTTCAGGATATTCATTGGAAACATATGGCTGGTACAGCTCTACTTCATGGTTAAGTATAATCATGTATCGCCGGAGGAAATAGAGCTCCCATACCATCTCGCCAAGGATCCACTCCTCCACGCAGACATGGTGAACCCGGCGGACATAGTGGATTTCACAATGATAAAGAACCGGGAGCTCCGAGAGGATTTACCACAGATAACGTGGCGCTGGTTATTGGAGACCGTGGGGGTTGTGATACGTGCTCGGTGATGGATACATTTATCGATACATACTAGGCTGGCTCCGCCGGCACGGTTTTCATCGCAATAAGAAAGATAATTGGTGGATCCGTAACCTCGCCGAGAAGGCAATGACTAAAAACATTGAAGCATTGACTGCTGCTAGGATAGCGGCTGCTAGGATTGCCTTAGCCCGGCAGCCGTGGAGGCTCCCAGAACTATGCGATCCGGAGACGCTTAATATGATGGAGAAGCTCGGTGTAAAACTCAACACAGACAACGAATACATCTATGAGCGTACCGTGGAGTATGTTATCGATAAACTATTGTATCATTACGGTATTCTACCCAGCGAAAAACACTACTTATACAATGAAGCAATGAAATACAAATTCCTAGGAGAAAAACCATGGATCGTTGCTAAAAGGGCTGCTGCAGTAGTATTCATCCTTACCGGGAAGAGATATTATCTAAACTGGTTTCACCGGGCAACAGGTATAAAGCTTACTAATCAGTTTATCCGGGAGACCGAGGACATTGTGAAAAACCATAAATCACCCGAGAACAGGCTAAAACTAACTAATGTAATCGAGAACAAAACACACAAGAAATGTTTACCAGATAACAACTATGTGAATCATAATTTTCTAGAGAACTTAAACACTATTAATACCCTCGAGGACACCCTAAAAAATCATAGCATTATCG
>WAON01000067.1 GCA_015521265.1 Desulfurococcales archaeon | reverse complement strand
CGGAGATGTGTATAAGAGACAGGTACGAATTATTCATATCTTTTAACCCTTAACACTTTGATGAGGGGGCCTGTTATCTTACCCAATTTATTCATTCCTTTCAATAATGTATACCCTTCTTTATCTTCAAGTATAAGGTGTAGGTCAGGGTTTTCACTTATGTACTCTTTGTATATTGAGAGTAAGAGATCGCCGAGAAAGTAGCAGTAGTTTCTAACGCATTTATCGACGGATATATTTATTGTTTCAACGCCATATGTTCTAGTCGCATTGGGATTTTCGCGGGATAGTGTAACGCCGAGGATTTTTACAGTCATAAGCAGGCGTGGAGGAACGGGTTTCGGAACCCATTCGGCCCTATATATTCTCATTATTGAAGGATTACCGTGTTTCTCTCCGACTATTAGGATATAGTGAAGATTCCGCTTATATGCTTCCAACACTAACTCGTCTAATGTCTTTTTCCCGCGTGTTATGTGTATCGAGTAGGGGAGTAATTGGGTAAGATCTTTGATAAAGCTCCTAGTTCGCTGGCTTGGTTTACGAGAAGTTGTTATTAAAAACATCTCTGTCACTAATAGTTATAAACAATGTTATTCGCGGATAATGTATTTCCCAAAGTATCTGTTAAGACCTGTCCTCGGTACATAAGCTCCTCCAGCCCATTTAGCACCGCATTTGCGGCAAACCCATATACCCGTGCTGATCCTATATACTGTCCCCTTGGCTCCGCAGAAGGGGCATGTGTGCGGTGCGTAACGCTTAGCTAGGATATCGCGTACCTTTTTTCTAAGAGTAGAGCCGTATCTTGCACCATATCTACCAGCTATACCGACAACCCTAGTCCTTCTAGCCATTTAGCATCAGCCCTCACTCTTCATTATTTCGGCTAGTGTTTTAGAGTAAGTAGTAGGGTTATTTAACACTTCCCTTAAATAATTATGGAGTTCGACAGCTTTTTTAGAAGCTAGCGATACTATTTCATCGATCATATTTGAAGGTATCCCATGCATACCGGTTCTTTGGATCCCTGTTATACGTCCTTTTTCGTCGAATCCTATCGTGATTTTACCATCAAGTACTAGTTCTTCCTCGAGGTTTGGATCAACTAGTAAGTAATCGTTTATAATGCCTATAGAAACTGTAACAACGTTAAGATTTAACCCTAGTTTCTTATCCTTATTCTTCTTATCAACTATAACGCTGTCCCCTTCAATGCTGATAATGCTAGGTATTCGTGCAGTATTTAGCGCGAGCATTGTTGAAAGCATCCCGGTATCAATAATGTTTCCATCATGGTCTAGGAGGTAGATATCATTGAATACTATCCAAACTTTTTTACCAGGAATTATCACTAAGTCTTCCAGCCTAACAGCCCTAGGTTCTCGAAGGTTTCTATCAACTACTCGTGCAGCTTCAATAGCAAATTCATCCGGAGGTCCGGGTTCGAATGTCGGCGATGCTAATGGGACGAATTCCGCGTTAACCTGTAATACACCCTCCTCCGGCCTGTCGGGGAAGGGTGTACCAACTTCTATTTTAACACCAGTCATAACTATCGTGTTTCCAAGCCTTACTAGCGCGCTTCCCTCTGCTTTAGGTATAGGGTTTAAATACGCTTTAATAGGGCGGTAATCCTCGAACCTACGCCCATCGATCCTCTCGCCCCTGGCTAGTAGCTTCTTAATAGTTTCTCGTTTGATCCTTGGAATAATTGGTTGTTTAGTTGGTGTTAAACTCATAAATTACACCTCCACTTCCTACTCCTCCGATAATATGCGTAGATACTTATTATGTAGGGTTTCCTTCATCATCTTATAGATCATTGTAGCTCCTTTCTTAGCTAGTTCAAGTGCTTGATGGAATTCTTCCAAACTTAATACACCATTTAGTTGTAATAACACTATTTCATCAATACTAGGCGCATAACCAATCGGCATATCGGCTTCACCATATTCATCCTCAACTTCATCAATATCCAGGACTAAGATGCCGTCAACCTTTCCAACCGCAACACCAGCTGCTAAGTCCCTCATCGGTATTCCCGCATCAGCTAATGCTAGTGAAGCGGCTGTTAACCCGGTAGTTCTAGTCCCTCCATCCGCTTGTAATACTTCTATAAAGATATCTATTGAAGTCCTAGGATATAGATCTACAAATATTAGTGATTCCAGCGCTTCTCTAATAACTTTTGAAAGCTCGATCTCCCTCCTAGAGGGTGCTGGGCTTTTTCTATCCATTGTCGAGAAGGGAGCCATGTGGTAACGGCATCTAAGCAATGCTCTGTCCGGTAGTGCAAGGTGGCGTGGATGAACCTCCCGTGGACCATATACTGCAGCTAATACCTTTGTCCCGCCAAACTCTACATATGC
>WAON01000066.1 GCA_015521265.1 Desulfurococcales archaeon | reverse complement strand
GAACTATGGGTTCTGGTTTTTCCACGTTATTAGTGCTCATATAAACCACCCGGTTATGTATTTAATTCTTAGTCCTATGTACCCTTAATATTTACCGAGGACTGGCTTATTATATTTTTAACTTTAATAAGTTGGGATTGTTATAATGTGTTAATTGGTGATTAGAGGAGTTGATTAAGAGGTTAGTATTGGATGTATTGATACCGATTAAGGGGCCGTCTATCGTTGATGTTGCCGAGAACCTGTCGAGGGTTAGGGGTGTTTCAGCTGTTAATATTACTGTTAAAGAAGTTGATGTTGAGACTCAGAACATTATCGTTGTTGTTGAGGGTAATGATATTGATTTCGGCGAGGTTAGAGTGTTAATCGAGGAGCTTGGCGGTGTAATACATAGTGTTGACCAGGTTGTTGCTGGTGAGAAACTAGTTGAGGTACCCCGTGAAATCATCGAGATGTAACAGGATCCTAGTAATGGTTATCAATCTTGCCTCCATCAATTAAATCCTTCCTAGATACGATAGATGATTTCCTATCTCAGTCAAAACTATTATTCATTAATGATGAAAAGTATATTTTGAAGACTTATGGTAGGGAGGTTGGAATACTTAAATGGTTCGCTATCAGTACTGCTAGCTGGATTATAAATGCTTACCCATACACTACTTCACCATTGGAGAGGATGAAGCGAGAGGTAGGTTTTCTAAAAACTAGTATTGATGGTGTAAATAAGCCCCGCCTCTACGTTATTGATTGGAATAGTAATTCTATTGTCAGAGAATACATCGAGGGTGAAACCATAGATCCTGCTGTGAAGAGCGTGCATGGCGAAGTCGCCGCTGTAATCGCTCGCATACATAATCATGGAATAGTTCTAGGTGATACTAAATACTTCAACTTCTTAAAAACAAGTAGTGGAGAAATCTACATAATAGATGCGGAGCAAGCAGTTAGGTCTAGTAATACACGGTACATGGCTTGGGATATCGTAGTATACCTCATAACTATAATGTACAAGTTAATCAATATCTCGACGATACATAAGCCTAGAAGATACCGGGAATACATAGAGTATTTCCTACAGGAATACATGGCTGAAAAGAAGAACTATAGGGAAGTATTCAGGATGTTTAAAAAACTGAACATAGGTAACACTGTAGCACTACTCCTACCGCCACCATTTAATGCATACTTGTTAAAAGCATTATTAGACTCATCAAGTTATCAGTAAAATATAGTGATGAATTACTCCCGGAAAGACCCCTCCTACAAGGTTTCGGGGGATGAAATCAACACACCCGGCTGATACGCGATGCATTAATTCCTGTTAAAAACCGTTAGTGTTTATCGGGTGATGAGTTTTCGGGGAGTGTGATCCCGTTGATATATGCTTGGGAGATGAAGAAGCGGTTACCCATCTGAGCAAGCATGGTGAAGTAATCGTTGACTAGGGTTGAGAGTAATTGGTGGGTTTTACCGGGAACTATAAAGCCTGCATATACTCCTAGACAACGTTACAGGTCTACTAGCCTCCTAGTACTGCTCATATTAATCCTAGCTTCTATTATCGGCGAGATAACTAATTACTTACCACCGGGTACAAGCGTACTTATAAGCACTGGAGTCTTCATCGCCTCGTTCATACTATCGATCCTAGGACTTGACAAGACAAGGTTTACTAGGAGTGACTCGGTATTCCTCTCAAACCTTGTTAAGAGCCTTAAAGGCTTAATCGTTTACTGGGCTGTTCCAAGCATTCGTGTACCATTAACTGCAATGCTTAGCAACGGGTTATACCTAGTCGTATATTACCATTGGGGAACTAGACAAATTGTTTGGAGCCGTTCTCGAAGCTATCAATTACTACTAATAAAGCCTAGGAGCGGGCTAAGAGCGTTTAATTGTAAGCCTAGGGTTAAGGTTAAGTCTATACGAGTTATCGGTAGGGGTAGGAAAACAGTGTACGTTACTGGTAGGATTACCTTTCCACACCCATATATTAGGAATACATGCTATGATACAAGCGGCGACTTATTATACATAGACCCAGCTCTAAGCCCGAGTGAAGTATTAGAAATAGTTAGAAACTATAATAAATACCTTGAAATAAGCTACTATAAACGCTGAAGGGGGGAGGTGGTTATCGTTGACGAATGTAATACTCGTCATTGGCGATACACATATACCGGACCGGGCTGACGCTGTTCCAGACAAGTTCAAGGAAATTATCAAGAATGGTAAGCCTTGGGATATTGTTGTTTTCACCGGTGATTTCACCGGTAAAACGGTATATGACTGGGTTTATGGGCTCGGCCGTAGAGTCTATGTTGTAATGGGGAATATGGATTACCTACCACTCCCGAAAACTGCTCGTTTCAGTATTGAAGACATAGTATTCGGAGTCCATCATGGAGACGGGATTTACCCACGTGGAGACACTAAGGGTTTGACAAGGATAGCATCGAGGCTAAACGTAAAAGTATTATTCAACGGACACACCCACGACCCATTCATAAAGACAAGCCTTGACGGGAGAATACTATTCATAAACCCCGGCTCCCTAACAGGTGTTTGGAGCGGTGGCGGGGGCTCGTTAAAGCCTAGCATGATGATCGTTGAAGTACTGAATAACAATTTGAAAATAATACATTATGAGTTGAGCAGGGATTGGAGAAAGCTCAGCGTTTATGAGAAAAAAGCTGTTTTAACCAGAGATAAATGGATTGTTTAGACGGGTGTTACAAACCCCCACTTCTCAAGTGCGCGTTTCAGCTCGCGGTGTGTTTCAGCATATTCTTGTAGTGGTATACCCTTCATTATTGCATCAAGCGCCTGCCTTACAGCTGCTGCGCCAGCCCTAGGACCGTCCGGGTGCCCCATTACTCCTCCTCCGACCTGTAGTATTATTTCTTCACCTAGAGCCTCTATTACTGGTTGCAGGTTTCCAGGGTGTAGTCCTCCACTACTCACCGGGAAGGCTGGTTTTATATGGTAGAATTCCTGTTCTAGGTGGAATTCATCGCCTTCCTCTGGCTTGAAGTGTTTCTCCCTAAGTATCCTAGCATAGTTTATTACTTCCTTCTTACCACCCTCCAGTTTTCCGGCACCTGCTGTTCCAACGTGTATCTCGTCTACGCCTAGTATCCTGTATAGTTTTGCTAGTACATACATTGATATACCATGATAGGGGTTTCTATCGAAGGCTGAATGCATTGCTCTATGAGCGTGGATTGCTAACCCGTATTCCTCGGCTTTATCCCTAATATACTCGATCACAGCCCATCCGGATACGACTACATCAACCATGATGTAGGGGTTTCCATAATCTGCTACTAGTTTAAGCCTCCTCTCCATCTCCCTTATATCACTAGTAATATTCGCGAACCATACTTTCCTCTCACCAGTCTCTTTCTCGGCTTTATCGATCGCCTTCATAATAGCCTTAGCCCTCTCTTCAAACCTGCAGAAGGATGGGCTAGTCATGTTTTCATCGTCTTTGATATAATCCATCCCACCGACTAGTATCTCGTAGGCTATCTTGTATACTTCATCAGGACTATAGCCTACCTTCGGCTTCGGTACTGTACCAACGATTGGTCTATCATATACTTTAAATATGTCTCGAACACCCCTAACCCCCTTGCTAGGCCCTTTAAAGTCCTTCAGGAACCCTCTCGGCAGGTATATGTCTTCTAGGCGTAAACCCTTAACCCTCTTCATACCGAATACGTTGCCGGCAATGCTTGCTAGTAGGCCCGGCATATTCCCTTCTTCGAATAATTCGACGGGGTACCCTATCCTTACAAGGTATGATCCATCCCCTAGGTTTAGGAAGTAGTAGGCTTTACCCTTAAGCCTGTTAATCCTATCCTGATCATACCATGGATAAAGGCTTGTCCAAGTACCAACACTGCTCTCAGCAGCAACTGCCCCAGCTGCGTCTTCGATAGTAAATCCTTTAGCAGGTGTTATACGGAATACTGCGATAACGTGCTTCTCCGGGTCTGGCTGGAAGTTTCTATCCACGAATTCCCCATATATTTCGAATTTCTCAGGCATAGTATTATGCACCATAGAATCGTTTTTCATTGAAGAATTAAATTGCATTTATCTAGTTATTTATCTTACTATCTATTACTCTGAAATATTTTATTCTGGAGGCGAGATCCTGGCTGTTAGTATTGCAAATATTATGATCATAACTGCGGCGATTGTTATAATTATAATAGTGATCGGTACGATATTATCGATTATAATATCAATTATTGATGGAGCAGGCTTGTGCTGGGATAAGTCTAGTTTAGCTTCAACCCCGGGAGTGAGGTCTAGTATTGCGGATGAAACACCGCCGTTTTCAAACCTTATTGTTACCGTGTATCTCCCCGGTGGTAGATAATACGTTATTGTCCCGCCGGGGTGTACTAATACAAATGGTGACCCACTGCCTTCAGGCTTAAAAGACAACTCAGCAGGAGGCCCGGAGACAACGAGGGGGGAACTATACTGTAAAGCGTTAATGGTGATCAATGATAAAGGCTTAACATTTATGGGTATAGGCTTATAGTTGTCGGGCGCTCCAGTATAGCCTTTGCTAGGTATAAGCCTTAGATACAGGTTCCCAGATGAAACAACTACTGGTTGGCCGGGAACTATAGATGAATATATGTATTCTCTATTGTGGTTATCGATCACATGTACATCGACGGGCATTCCCTCGGGGATCAAAACAGCTAGATCCTTCACATACCGGAACAATACATTATAGACTTTAACTTTCCTACCACTCTGTAGGGTAGTTGTTTTAACATTATACGCTGTAACAGTTATTCCTCCCCCGCTCGTTGTAGCAGTCACCGTTTTAGGATCTGCTAATCGTCCTAGTAGTATAGTGTATTTAGTATCAATAGTTGACAAGTGGAGGTAATACGTAGTTTCCCCTTTAACCCTTGTCCTGTTAACATACAGCCAGAGCATACCGTTGAATACCGGGTCCATCCTGTAAACGTATGCTTCGCTCAACTGGTTGATCAATACAAGTTCTCCGCCCGGAGTATAAGTATAGAGTTTTAGAGTTTTACTCTTAGTCCGAACTTTTAAGATCAAGTATTTATGGCCTAGGCCCGGCCAATACCAATAAGTCGGGTTACCAGTTGAAACAGGTCGTTGTGCTACCAGGTGTAGGTAGCGATCATAGACGTTTATTGCAAAGGTCGAGTTTGATGTCGTCGGATGTACGATATACTTGTCTATTATTAAAGGTGGATGATTAAATGCATCCTGTATGCTTCTATGTATTATTACCTTTAAACTAATCCTCCTCTGACCTATACCTATACTAACCAAGTATACTTCGCTTGAAGGATGAACAACTAATATGTTACCAGCGTATGCATCGATGAATAAGCCTTCCTCATAGGGGATATTCGTCGTAACACCATCTAGTCTGCTAAAACCACCAGCTCCTCCCTGCTTTAATCCTTCAATTCCAATCGATCCATTCATGGATACGCCGATCAATAACAGCGTATTATTGTACTCGTAGATAGTTAAAATATTAGCCAAGCCTAACCCGCTAATCCTATATGTTTGATTTTTATCTATAATATAAAATCCCTGCCCGCCAGTATCTACAAGTATATAGTTATCACTAGTTAATACTCTCTTTATATTATAGTTGAACTGATCTACTGGTATATTCGGCTTATTAAACCTGAAAATAAAGCCTCTAACACCCATTGGAGTATTAATCGTTAACAACATGAAACTACTTCTCAGAGGAGACCATATATGGTAGCCGCCAACGCTGTTAGTTGGTAGGCCCAGATCCGTCTTCTTAACAGTTATTCCATTATAAGTATCGATTACCTCGAGGAAAAGATTGGGTGTTCCACGTGTTTTACCCAGCATTATAATGTAGTGACTATAACCAGTAATGTATACTGGCGTGTAGTTTGATGGTGTGAATGAGTAAACTCCATGTGGTGGTGAAAGAATAGTTCCTGGAAAGTATTTTGTTGGAATAATCATGCTTGGCTCCATGTTTATTCCTTGAATTAGAAGTGGTGTAAGGATAATGAAAGTCAATATGTAGATGTAAATATTCTTCAAAATATTTCACCCCTCAGTATTTATTCTAAGTTTCTTCACCGATCTTCTCAACTACGAGATAAGGCCCCCTCTTATCGATAACTCTAACCCGAGAGTTCCGGGGTATAAACTGGTTGCTGATAGCTTTCCAATACTCCCCCTCTACGAATACGAAGCCTGGTTTTTCAGGGCCTATATCATCAACCGCCCTCCCAATTTTCTCGACGGGTATAGTTTTTAGCTTCGGCGGTAGGCGACGGGCTTTAATAATCTTATAGATCGCGAAGCCTGTGAAGCCTCCCAGCGCCAACCCTATACCTACACCTGTCCAGAAGAGCATTGCTTGATATGCTGGTGATACTAGGTAGTTGGGGTTTAGTGCTGGAAGCATTGCTATCGATAATGCTATTAGTATTATACCGGTGAATCCCAGTATTCCGAATCCCGGCGTGAATAGTTCTATTCCCAGCGCTATTGCTCCGAGGATGAGTAGTGCTAGGCTTACAGCGTTAACGTTGAAGCCGGAGCCTAGTAGTGATAGTATGATTAATCCTATTGCTAGGGGTATTGTTAGGTAGTGTCCGCTTAGTATTCCAAAGATTAACATTAATACTCCTAGGGTTGCTATTAACCCGTTTATTATTGGGTCGCTCAGGGCTTCAACGATGTAGACTCTTACACTACTCCTATAAACTACTATTTGAGCATTAGCTGTGTGGAGAGTGTAGTTAACGCCTATATCCAGTTCTACGGTTACACCATCTATATCCTGCAAGAGCTCCCCCGGTGAACGGGCAACGTATTCTACTACATGATACTTTAAGGCATCCTCGGCTGATAAATAGAGGTTTTTGAGTACGAATAGTTTAGCTGCTGTAGTATTCCTACCCCTATCCTCGGCTAACCCGGTGATAATGCCTATTAGTGGGTTTATGATTTTAGACTCGTTAATAGGCCTGTACTCCCCGGTTGCTGGATCGTATAGTACTGGTTGAGCCGCACCTATATGTGTTCCTGGAGCCATTGCTGCTATGTGTGTAGCCATCAGTATCATTGTACCAGCACTCCAAGCAGATGCACCGATCGGGTATACGTAGCCTATTACTGGTACATGGCTGTTCTTAATCATTTTTATAATATTGATAGCGGATGAGACGAGTCCTCCAGGCGTATCAATGATCATTAGTAACGGTGCATCCAACTGCTCGGCTTGCTGTATCGCTTCCTGCATTTTGAGCTCAGTACCATAGTTTATTTCCCCATTAATGTAAACTACTACGACGTAATTCCTAGAATCCGGTTTAGCGGTAGATACAGGTATAGGTATGAGTAGGGATAAGAGTACGAATATGGTTAAAAATAATATGTACTTACTGCTTACTAGTCTGACCTGCACTTGCCTTTTCAACCCCGCCTAGGATTGTTCCGAACAATGCTGCTTCTCTACCCAGATTGCTTGGAGCAATTATTATCATGTTCTTCTCCTTAGCGATCTCGATCAGCGTCTGTAGTTCTCGCAGCCTAAGAGCAGCCGGGTGCTCCTCGTATTGTCTAGCAGCCTGGGCTAGTATTGCTGAAGCCTGCTTCTCACCCTCGGCCTCGATAATCTTGGCTCTACGCCACCTCTCAGCCTCAGCCTGCTTAGCCATTGCACGTAGCATTGATTCGGGAAGCCTTACCTGTTTTAGTGTTACGGCTGTAACCTTTATACCCCATGGATCGGTTACTTCGTCGAGTATTGCTTGAAGCCTCTTATTGATCTCTTCACGCTTAGTCAATAACTCATCCAGCTCTACCTGTCCAACAATGTCTCTAAGAGTTGTCTGAGCCATCATCATTACGGCATAGTTATAGTTTTCAACCTTCGTAACAGCTAGTACTGGGTCGAATACACGGTAATAGACTACTGCGTCAACCCCTACTGTAACGTTGTCCTTAGTAATAATCTGCTGCTCCGGTACATCGACAGTGGTGAGCCTTAAGTCTACCTTGATAAAATTGTCTACGAAGGGTATTACGAAGAATATTCCAGGCCCCTTAGCTCCTAGGAGCCGGCCTAGACGGAATATTACTGCACGCTCATACTCCCTGACAATCTTTATACTCATAGCTAGGAAGATTAACAATATTATTAATAGGAATATTATACCCGGCAGCGCTTCCTCCCAACCTGCTTGTGCAAGTATTAAGAGTATAAACAATATATTATACATTCCCAACCACTCGAATACATATCTGTAAGTATAGTATTTCTATAATCATTAATCAATATTTATTTTGAATCCTAAACTTTCCAGTTCCTTTATTAGTTCATCGGTTGTTTTCTTTAGTGATCCCATCAGTTGCCCGGCTATTTTCCTGCTTGTATTATAGTATAAGAGCTTGTCTAGACTGTATAGTTTATCGTAGATGTGCTTAATAGTTTCCTCAATACTCCTACCCTTCCTAGCAGAATAGTATATTACACGTGTAAAACCTATTACTCCTAGAGCATCTAGTTTATCAGCATCACTAAGCACCCGGGCTTCAACCGTTAACGGCTTTATCCCATGCTTCCTCGAGTAGCTGTAGCTGTGTGATAGTATCATATTAATGGCTTTCTCAATGAAGCATTGACTATATCCGAGTAGGCTTAAGACAAGCTTAGCAAGTATAGCGGAGTAATAAGCATGCGGCTCCCCAACCCTCCTACCAATATCGTGTAGGTATATACCCACTAGCAGTAATTCATCATCAACACTTAACCCTTCACCCTCCACGATCATGTACGCATACGATTTAACCCTTAAAACATGTGGGAAGCCGTGGTCAAAAGAGTTATCCATGATTCTTTCAGCATAGCTACGTATCCTTTCAATCCTTTCCAACTATTACCACCAAAACTATTAAGGGAATAAGAATTGTTTAGTCTAGGATTAAAAATGCTACTTATAAAGTAGTTGTGCCGAATTACTCTTCTTCCTGCGCAGGTATTTCGGGTATTGCGATCACGTGGTCGGGAGGGGCCTGGAACCAGATCTTATCCCCGATCCCTGGTTCCAGATAGTTTGGTACATAGATTATCATTTTCTCTTCCCCAACCCTTAGTCTTAGCTCCGTTTTCTCCCCTAGGAACATTATTAGATCGACTTCTCCAACAATTATATTATCTCCCCTAGTGTTCGGCGGAACTAGCTTAATAATTTCCGGCTTGATTACTACTGATACCTTCTTCATACCCTTAACTTCTGGTTTCACCGGTACTGCTTTAACATCATAGCCTAGACTGTCTAGGTGAACTGTTACGTATTCGTCTCCAACATCAACTACTGTACCAGTATAGATA
>WAON01000065.1 GCA_015521265.1 Desulfurococcales archaeon | reverse complement strand
TGAGTTACCCCACCTTCAGCATATATCCTTACGAATCTCCTACTACCGTTTTTCACTATAACCCTCTTAACATCACTCCAACGAGGCTCTCCATTAATATACGTTAAAACCTTAACGTCTTTGATGACATTATTAATTACACCCTCAACAACGTCACCGATCTCGTAGAGACCAGTTTTACCATTCACCTTCATCAGGACAAGCTGATCCCTAGGAAGACATAGGCCTCCGTGGCCGGTGTTGTGGAGTAGGATTGGAATGTTTCCGCCGTAGAATGATTCTGTTCCTGGTACTGAGATGTCGTAGACGTATCCGTGGTAAGTCTTTTTCCTGGTATTCTTAACCTTATGTATGGTTAGATTACTTTCGATTAGCTTTTCTATCTTCTTCATATAGCTTCTACTTGTATCTGTGAATGTTCCATTCTTCTTGATCCATTCTAAGACTTTTCTCGCTGTTCTCCGGGATATGAATTCTCTTTCTCTAATACGGGTTAATTTGTGAGGCATAGATTTAGGCTTAGCCAGTTTGATTAGCCTAATCAATGGTTTAACGGGAATCCTTTCAGAAGCGTTGATTTTTCTATAGTTTTTATCAAGGTATACGAGAACATTATAGTAGGTTCTACCTCTATTCTTACCCGTTTCATTCTCTACTACAAGTTCTGAGTAGAATCCTTTATATCTAGCCAACCATAACAGCTGATGTGCAAGGTTCTTGTTAGCAGTACTATATGAAGCGTATCTCTCCTGAAGAGTTCTCCACTGATCAGCTTTCAACCCTTCAAAAAACGACCTAACGACGTTTACCGGCGATCTCCAGAGAATCTCCGGGATCTTCTTTTCACTCAGCTTCCTCCCCAATAATTTCTCGAGGACAGTAGCTAGTAGGGTATGGTTGAACTCGTATACAACATGGGTTCCGCGATCATTTATAGTAGGCTTTATACTAAACTTCCTCTCCATTATATCGAGTACTCTACTAGCAATCTCTTCCTCTCCCCTACCGAATGCAAAGCATATACGCTTCCCCCTATACTCATCTACATGTCCATAAGCTATATAGGCACCAAACACGTAGGCTAGATCCTCGTCTAGGACGAGCATTGAAGGTAATGAGTATTTACTCCGCAGCAGCTTTATCCTTAAATCACTATTCTCAACCATAACTTTACTCTTCAACAGAATATACTTCTGTAGCGGTATTGGATTCTTACCATTAGTATACTTCTTGATTTCCTCAGGGATATTGTCAACGTAGACATTATCATGATTCATAACAAGCTTCATTACATTGATCTCCTGATAGTCTCCACTATCTTCTACACCGTTAAATGATACTAGGTAGTCTCCACTCCTTAATAGTGAGACGGGTTTTTCAACAATATCGAGGGTATCAGGGTCTAATACGAAGACGCTATGGCTTCCGGTTGCTTCGAGTCTACCCCCGCCCTCATATTCTATCTCATATATCTCATTTGTGCTGTGTCTCAATACGTACTTTACGGGTTTCCATACAGCATTGTAGCCGTTATGGCTTAATACATAGTATCCATCAACGGGTTTAGCGATCCTTTCCTCTCCATCACTGTAAAACTTATCGATAAACTCCCCGATCTTTACAAGGGAAATACGGTCAGTATCATCTCTTAAGAGAACCGGAGTGTCATGGGAGACGCTGGCCATAGCTTGGAATAATACGAATGCTTCTTCTCCACGGATTTCTCCAACTATTATATAGTCGGGACGGTATCTTAGGCTGAGTTTTACGAGGTCGAACAGCCTAATATTAGTTCCGGCAGCCTGTGATCCGACTAGGTAGCTTTCACGGCTTGTTAATTGTACCCAGTTAGGGTGTGGTAGGTTTATCTCGGGGGTATCCTCGATCGTTACGATCTTCATTCCAGGCCTTATAAACATTGATACAACGTTTAAAAGCGTCGTATTATGGTTCAGCCTCCAACCAATCTGCCCGATCACGAAGTTATGGGTATCTTCAACTTCTAAGTCGTAGAGGAAATCATCCGTTGGATCAACATACTCAATACTCTTAACCTCCTCGAGGAAAATATCACTATCAACTAGCTTAGCAAGTATGGAAGGATCAATATTAGCCTTTACTCTGTCCAGCTGAAAAGCTTCACCCTCGTAGTCTTCTCTACTATCAAACCCGTTGACCATAGTTTTTATCTTATCGACAAATTCCTTCATTTCGCCAGTTATGAAGTATTCAATCATATATTCTAAAAGCCTATGAGAATCCGGTTCCTCAACAAAAACCTTATAAGAATTCTCCTCTAAACTTATCCTATGCTTGATCCTAAGCCTCTTCAACAAATAACTAATAACGTTTAATAGATGCTTCGATTTCAAACTATACTCGATCACTACCCTGACTTTTCCACTATCATTATTGATAATGATACTACTACTAGTCTCCGTTAACCCTGCTATGAAGCCTATTAAGTAGGATTTATCCCTGGAGAAGACTATTCTACTAATAATGCTCGGAATAGTATTCTCGTTTCCAACAAGTCCCCGGAGCTCATTAAACAGTTTATAATCAGTGAATTCCACCCAGTAATAACCGTCCTCTAGCCTTGTCTCAGGATCAACCCTGTACAGTTTCCGCACTAAGAACCTATACTTTTCAACTAATGACTTGCTGCGATGCCTTAAACCAATAACTCCTTCTCTACTCAGATACCCGGCTCCAACCCATAATCCTAGAAAAACTGCTTCATCAAGAGACAGTCCTTCACCCGTATACTCGAGGTCTAGCCAGGAATTAACTATCCAGTCGCCTTCGCGGAGATCTTTTGCCGCTACAGGTACAAGCTCAAGCGTTTCAGGATCGATCTTTATAAAGTTGTGGTCGATTGTGGTAGTAATGATGGAGGAATCAGTTACAACCCTGACCAGAGGCCTACTATCATGGTGCCTTATAACCTTCCTAACCCTACGCCACCCGATCCTATAGTCTCCGCTAATACTCAGAACTCGGATATCCTTATCAGCATCTTTAACATAGTGTTCCCCAACCCGGTATTCTCGGTTATTAACGAGATTATATAGATCCTCTGCACGCGTTATAGTAGGCCTACCATTAATCAACGCCGGGATAAGCGTATCTCCCGGGAAACTCTTACCGGTTCCAGTACCACCGGCAATCATTGCAGTCTTGCCGTGCTCGATGAGCGTCCATATATAAGCTGCTACAAGACTATTGATCTCACCTGACTTTATGATCTCGGTTACACTGAAAGGCCTCTCGCGGAATTTACGAATAGTAAAACTAGGCCCCTTAACCGATACTTCCCGGCCGAAGGTTGCAGCTAGCCTATGCTTCTCGGGGAGCATCGCGTCGAGTATTGGGAAAGCTATACTAATATGCTTACCAGCCATATGCGCCATTTTCATAATAAACTCGTTGAGATAATCTTCCTCTACAAAGGTTATATTCGTCGGTATGCTCTCATACTTCTTGTGCCAAACATATATCGGTATACCAATACCGTTACAAGAAATATCCTCAATATTCGGATCCTTAAGTAATGGATCAATAGGTCCATAACCTAGAAGGTTCCGCTCAATATAGTAGAGTAGCTTAATCCTCCTACTACCAATTAAGCCCAGCTTATTCTTATACTTCTCAGCAATACGCTCG
>WAON01000064.1 GCA_015521265.1 Desulfurococcales archaeon | reverse complement strand
GGACATATGTTTATTATCATTACTATTGTCTCATCCTTCAACCCGTATTTTCTAAGAGCTTTTCTCAGTGATGATGCTTTTTCAGGAGAGATTTTTTCTGTAAATTTTGATAGGTAAGATAATGTTTTTACGAGAAGTAGTGGAGCGCTTCCTTCATGTTTCTGGATTCTATTAACGATTTCCTTCACGATCTTATATGCCTCTGAATTTGATAAGTGTTCTTCGTTTAAAACCTCTATTTCGAGCTCTTCAGCCAATTATGGTACCCTCCTTACTGTTTTGCAGGTCTTAAATGTTCCGGTCTTACAAATAATGTCTTCTCCTTCTCTCCCAGGTTCACCTTAACTATATAGGCCTTCCCGCGTTTACCCACTATAACGCCTGTTTTGCCGTGGTATCTTCTATGAGGCATCCCGTGATGAATTGCTGGGTTAACCTTTATGTATACTTTATCACCCGGCTTATAATCGATCATTAACAAGCTAAGCGGGGGAACAGCTCCCTTCTCCCTTACATGTTTCCTAAATACCTTCCTAGTCCTATGCCGGTATCCCCTAGGTGCTTTAACCATTAATCAATCCCTCTGCAAATCCTTTATACTATTAAACATCATGCTCCAAGTGGTTATCACAATCCCTATACAGTTTAAATAAGGTTTTCTCTGGAAAAATATTCATGTGTTAAAGAAGTATTACTTAGATATTGGAACGGGTGGATCCGATGGGGAAGAAGATTAGGTTAGGAGTTGTTCTCTACAAGGAAGTAGATGAAGAAGGAAATACGTGGTATATAGCTCTCGAACCAATGAGTGGTGCACAAGTACAGGGAACTAGCAGGGAAGAAGTGATTAGTAGGATAAAAGACGAGATAAACAAAATGCTGGGATCATGGTGTGAGTCGGAGCTGAAAGAAGCGGTTGATGCATTTCTTGTAGAAGTAGAGATACCAGAGTAACATCTTGATCATAGATCTTTTAGGATTGATGAACGTATTCATAGCATTTTTCAACATTAATATAACCGTCAACCTCTACTCCTATAACATCTAATTCTATCGGATAAGCCCCCATCTTCAAAATTTCCGAGAAGCAAGGACTCGTTCTCCCATTATCGCAATGAACTAGTTCTTTAACGTATAGTCCTCCATCACATTTAATCAAAGCTTCATATACTTGACCATGTATCTTCTTAATCTTTACCTCATACACCCGCTTCTTTCTAAGATAGTCTTTTTTCCTACGCAAGATTCTTGTCGGCGTCCTCTGGTTAATAATTCTATTCTTAAGTTCTAGTTCTAGTTTCCTAATTATAGGTTCTTCTAATGGTTTCTCCGTATAGAATAATAGTTTGTATATCTTGGTCTTCTTCGAGCCCTCTCCTTTAAGGTATTCTATTACTGAATGACTAGATTTACCAGTTAAGCATACTTCAATTAATTGTTTGTGTAATATCTTGTTTAATTCTTCAAGTGACACCTTTCTCCTCTTAGGCTTCTTAACTTCTACAACAATGGGCCTCCCTGTTCCAAGCATTCTAGCATCGACGTCTTCCCTACCCGATGCGTGGTGAATTATTTTCTCGGAATCAAATATTTTATTCAGGTTATCGTTGAGAAACTCCTCAATACTATAAGGATACTCTTTCACACCACTCCTACTAATCCATATGGTATGCGAGATATTCCTACCACGCTTCCAGTAAACACCGTGGAATAGTAGGGGGTTAATAATAACATTTAATGTTTCATCACTATAGTTTATTATTACAACTACATCTGGATACGTAAAATCTGGTTCAAGCCCATACTTCTTCTTAATAATCTTGCCGACTTCTCTTTTAATCTCGTTTTTAATCGATTCACTAGTTTCAAGGTTTAAATTACTTGCAACTTCTAATTCTCGCAGAGAAACCTCCTGTGGTAGGGAGACGCCTATTAGGAACGTCGAGGCATCATACTCTTTTAGCATCCTATATATTTTCTCTGCGTGCTTGTTGAAATATTCCCTGCTTATCTTATTCCCGCAAACATAGCACTTATTAGCTTTGATTTCTTCGTCGTAGATTTTAGCGTAGAGCCTAGTTATTGGATCGCCCGCATTTATAGCGTATTTCCTTAATTCCTCCCTATCAATTTTCCCGTTGCGATGCTCTACGTGGAGCTGCATTGCTAGCAGTGTTTTAATAGCCTTTCCCCGTTCATCGTTTCCCAGCTCTAAACCCATTTTTGCGAATAGGCGTCCTAAACAGTGATCGCATAATGGATAGTTTCTTAGTATTTCCCTAGCTTTAGTTAATGGGTCGATCTTATTATCTTGCAGGTTCGAACCAGTCAATCCTTCCCTTCCTCCTAATCCATGAACCAAGCCATATATCTAACAAGTAATGTGCTACGTTTATTAATGATAGTTCATTATGCGCGTTTATAGTGAATAAATGATCATAGGTATTCTTATTTTTTATCATGGTATTGAAAATTGTGATCACGTAGTTATCTGTTAAGGGTGGTTTAGACTGGATCGGTTTACCTTTTAGAACAAGTGTCTTTGTACCATTTTGAGTATTAATAATGTATTCCTCATAGTTTCTGGGATAAAGTTTTACTCCAGGATAAGTCTTCCCTTCACAAAGGATCTTGTATAA
>WAON01000063.1 GCA_015521265.1 Desulfurococcales archaeon | reverse complement strand
TATAAGAGACAGGATAAGGTAGAGTGCGATGAAAGGTGCTGAGAAAACAATACTTATCAATTCATGCATCGATAGTTTCTGCCGCTTAATATTCAAAGCATTAAACCACCATTGAAGCATCTTTAAAATACACGCGTCAATTTACAAATACTATACTGGTATGGATTAATAATACGGGATAATATAGTTCTAGATACACCGCTTTCCGAGTTAAAAACTATTACTCATAGTTATCTGTAATACTTATTCTTCGGCTTTTTTAGGATTGTTATTGGTTTTCTTTCCCCCCTTTCCCCGGAGCTTTTTCCACACATTCCTCTTATATACTGCTAATGGGTTTCTACCTCCTTCGCAGTAGTCTTGTATTGGGCATAACCCGTAGCTTTTCATCGTGTCGCAGTTGTATGGTAGGTATTTCTTCCTAGACCCCCTTAGCCCTGCTATGTGCTCGATCTGGTATCTAGCTATTTTCTCGTTGTAGTCCGGGGCGTGTTTGAAGTATTCAAGTATTGTATCAACATCCATACCAATCCTTGCTAGGAAGGCTGCGATGGCGAATCTTTCATGGTGTCCCAGGTTTTCACCGTTTACAAGCCTGTTGAGTAGGTTTTTCATGCATGGTGGGAAGGCTTCGAGGTCTATTACACCACTCGTAGTCTTCTCTATCTCAACCGTTAGTTTCTGCTTCTCGAACCATCCGGTTTTTTCGAGGATGTTTTTTACATCGTTGATGAAGCCACTGTATTCATCTGGGTTTTCGATTATTATTTCGTCATAGATTCTCATGATCCTTCTCGCAACTGCTTCCTCGAGTATTCTGGTAAATAATTCCTTCTCCAAGTATACGTATCCTTTGTCCAGTATTTGGTTTACTAGTGCGTATTTTGGATCCATTGCTAAGCGGTGGAGTAGTGATAGGTAGTCTTTCAGCTTGATCACTACTGGTTTTACGTTGTAGATTATCGTCTTACCCTTTGCCCCTACCGGTATTTTTACGGGTTTTTTAGCTATTTCCGTGTTTATTCCGAGTGCTTTAGCTATGGATACTATTACTGGTAATGGTTCTTCCCGGAGCCTCGTCCATGAGTGTTTCGAGTATATTACTGCTATTTTCTGTGCTAGCTTCTTATCGCCTATTATCTTTATAGCTGTTAGTAGGGCGTGGAAGGCTAGTACTTCTGTTTCAGAGTCTTGTCTTGAAGGCTTTATCCTTCCCTTGGAGATTATCGATTCGAGTATTTCCAGTGCTCTACTCCTAGCCGGGCTTCCAGGCGTATTTATTATTTTGGATAGTTTTAGCCCCGGCAATCTAATACTAATTATCTCCTCCGGTTTCTGTAGGAAGGGGTAATAGGTGTAATCAATTATTATTGTAGCCAACATCCTGCACCATAACTAGTTTAATCAGTGGGGACGGGTTCCGTCCATCTCGCCTCCCGGCGATCACCCGATGGCGTATTCATCACTCCCCCACGAGAACCCCAGAATTAAATCTCCTAGTTTAAAAACTGTATAGGGGGGCGGGATTCAGCGCTTTGGCCCCACATCACTTTTCAGAGAGCCTCCCATTAATGGGAGGTCCCCATTCATCATCCTCCCGTCCTTCATAGATATTTGTTATTTCTTGTCTGGGTTTAATCTATTTTAAAGTATATAGCCTCCCTCCCCCCTACCCTCGTCCCTTTCTTAACCTTGAATACTAGGCTTCTGCCTCCTGATTCTATATTGTAGGGTACTCCCAGCTCTGCCCTGATAACCCTCGCGTTCTCCGGGAATAGCCATGTTACCATGTAGTCGTATTCGGCTGTTTCTTCCTCGTATATGTTTACGTAGCTGTTTAGGCCTTTCTTTAATTCTCCACGGAACTCTATTAGAAATATAATGTATGGTAGTTCGGGTCTTCCACGGAATCCTATTTCTACATGTGTTACTTGTGGAGGGGCTTCTTCCCCGTTAATAAGTACTTTCTCCTGATCTAGGTAGTACTGCATATTCTCCATGAGCAATGCCTTCTCCTTCTCCAGTTCTTTATGCTTCTTCGATAACTCATAGTAGTAGTGGTCTGGATCGTAGTAGTCGAAGATTATTACTTGGTCTACTAGGCCTGTTTCATGCATTACGAAGAACCCCATAGCGTATAGTGGTGTTGGCTCCACCAATAATCATCTACCCGCCTACTTCTTTCTTGAGCTTCTTATATGCTTCATAGCCTTTCTCGGTTAGCTTCACAATATTATGTTTACCCATCCTCGTGATCTCTACGTATCCCTCGTTTGCTAGTCTCTTAACCCTCCTGCTGATAGTTGATTTGGGCCTGTGAGTTAGCCTTACAAGCTTGCTCTGCTGGATCCCCTGTGGTCCTGCGTCTCCTATGTATAGTATTATTTCTTTAATTGTTTCATCGCTGAGGAGTTCTGTAGGTGGTATACTTATTATTTCTGGTTCCCGGCTCCTCCTGTAGAAAATGTATGAAGCCGCTGCGGCTCCGGCGATAACGGCTATGATGATACTTATTATTAATGGGTTTAACC
>WAON01000062.1 GCA_015521265.1 Desulfurococcales archaeon | reverse complement strand
AGCGATCAGTGACGCGAACAAAGTTTTTTCATCGCTTTCTAAACCGTTAACAACTATATCAGCATCATCGAGCCCCTCCCTTTTCCAAAAACTTAGATCAAACGCGTCGTGGTGTATAATGATTGTTTTAGATAACTTCTCGGACATTTCCCTAGCCCTTAACTCGTTTATCTCGATCAGTTTTGGCGTGTATCCCCTGCTTTCAAGGAACCTTGCTAGGAGATAGTTTGTAGTGCTTGCACCAATTAAGACAATATCTCGGGGTTTAGCTTTTTTGTATTCTTTGCTGATCTCTTTCAATGGGCCTATTATTACAAACCTATTATCAAGCCTTGTAAACCATAGATGTCCGTTCTTTGGTTCCTTATAAGCCTCCGCGACGTATAATTCACTATATAAGTGTCTGAGTATTCTGAGCCCCGGATACTCGATCACTTCTGAAATTGTAGCTGCAACTAATGGCGTAGTACAGATCATTAGATCTACTCCAAATAACCTACCGCCTTTTCCCCAGATCTCTAAGTACTCATACATCTTAACACGAGCTATAGTATAGGGGTTACCAATGGATTTAGCTGCACCGCATATAATAATGTTTGCCTGATCACTATTAGTTGTTGCTATGAGGTAATCAGCTTTATCGACACCAGCGTCTCTTAGTGTGTCAGGAGACGTCCCGTCTCCATGGATCGCTATTACATCATATTCATAGTTTAATTCATCCACGATCCTTTTATCCTTATCAATTACTATGACATCATACCTAGGAGAAAGCCTCTCAACGAGTTTTCTCCCAACTTTGCCTGCGCCAACTATTACTATTATCAACTTTCCTCATCAGCATTGTGCGAACTCTTCGATATAAATATGAGCTTAATCAATATTATTTTATCATTACGTATTGTTTATTTGGTGTAAGAAAATGCTACGTATACCCCTTCTAGATTTCCACGTGGAGAAACTTGGTGCTGAAACGGGATTCTTTGGTGATTGGGAAGTTCCTATGAGGTATACTAGTAGTCTTAAAGAACACTTAGCTGTTAGGAATAACGTCGGAGTCTTCGATGTAAGCCATATGGGCAGGATTATTCTTAAGGGGAGCGACGTTCTTGATCTAATACAGTTACTATATACTAAGAATATGGAAAAAGTCGTTGAAGGGTGGATGAGTGGTCCGACGCTAGCGTTAAACCAGTATGCGAGGGTGAAAGATGATGAGATGCTCTATAAGGTTAACGATGAAGAATGGCTACTGGTAACAAACGCCTTAGTAAGGGAGAAGATGATCGATTACATTAATAATATCATAGCTAGTAGGGGTTTTAAGGTAAACCTCGAGGACATAACATTTAAAACCTCGATGATCGCTGTCCAAGGACCCAGGGCCGTTGAATTATTCGAGGAGATCGGGGCTAAATGGATGGGAGAACTAAAAACATTGGAATTCAGAATGAATACCGAGATCGCGGGGGTGAAGGTTTTCTTAGTAAGCAGGAGTGGTTGGACGGGTGAAGACGGCTATGAGATATGGGGGGATCACGGAGCTATAAAGAAACTTATTGAAAAACTCGTAGAGAAGGGAGCTGTACCAGCCGGGATAATAGCAAGGGATACGCTGAGAATGGAGATGGGCTTCGTCCTGGGAGGGCATGAATATGGTGAAGACCCCGTTAAGTATCCCTGCGCTCTAAGCCTAAGATACGGTATGGGGGCTATCGACTGGAAGAAGAAAGGATACATTGGGGAAGAAATGCTTAGAAGCTGTAGGAGAAACGGTGTTAGATGGGTTAGAGTCGGAGTAAAAATGTCTAAGAAATCAGCTAGGGTTATTCCCAGAGAGGATATGTTGATCTACGTAGAAGACCAGTCAATCGGGTGGGTTACTAGCGGGGCTTTCTCACCAGTATTGAAGAGGGGGATAGCCCAAGCATACATTGATACAAGATATGCATTATTCGGTGAACCCGTCGAGCTGGAAATAAGGGGTAAAAGACATAAAGGCAAGATCGTTGACTTCCCACTTATTGAGACTAAAAGTAGCCTATAACCTACTATACAACTTTTTTGACAACATAGTAGTTATAATCAACGATTACCCGGATATACCCTCTAAGCATTTCATCAACAACAGGATCACCGGTATCAATGCGTAATACAGGTAGATCGGCTATTTTCCTCCTAGAAGCAACAACTATAATATTATCCCTCCCAACTCTACGAATAACCTCTGGGGATATCTGCTGGTTGCCCCGGCCGAAAATATATCCCTGCCCACCGATAGGAGTAACTATGATCTTAGCCTTCCCGTATTTATCGAGTAGCCGCAGGATCTCTTCCTCGCCGAGGTCCTTTCCAACGAGCCTACCGTTTGCAACTGCATCAACGCCCAGTAAGGTCTTATCGATTCCTAGAAGATCCCCTATTACCTTTATAGTATTCCCAGGGCCCAGAATGTACAATGTATCCGGTTCGAGGTTTTCTACTATCCATCTAGCAATACCTAATAAATTCTCATACTCATCACTTCCAAGCATGCTTGGAGCCTTACTCCCCTGAACATATCCTTCTACTACTGGTACTAGGAGGTAACCGTAAAGCTTTACAACTAATCTATCCTTACGGAAGGCTTCTTCATCTATATCAAGTACTTCTCGAGGAACTATCCTAGTCTTATCTAGTATGAAGGAATCAACGATCTTTGCAGCTGCTACTGGGTTCGTTGCGAAAACTGCACTATACATCTTAACGCCGCTTGGAACTCCTAGAGCTGGTATTGATTGATCGATTGCATCTAGAATATCTCTAGCTGTCCCATCCCCGCCTACGAACACTAATAGATCAACAATCTCCTTCATCCTAGATGCTATCCTAACAGTATCACTTCTAGAAGTTACTGTTCCAACGTTATTAATTACCTCGACAACTTTATCCCTTAGACTCGTTCCATAAACGATCTTGGCTCCCATGATACCGTCTGCAACTACTAGTTTTAATTTATCCTTTTCCCTAATCGATTCTAAGAATAACCTAGCTCTCACAGGTGAAACCGGTTTTGCACCACGTTTTAAAGCTTCAAAATATGCATCTCCATCAGTACCCTTTAACCCTACCCGGCCGCCCATCCCTGCAATAGGGTTTACTATAAACCCAATAGTCTTAGGCAAAACCATGCTTTCACCTGTTTAAACATGTTCAACTGTATATGGGTCAATAATTAAATCGTAGTAATCGATAAATAGTATTTGGAGGAGGATTCTAAATGATGCTCCCTAATGAATTGAATGAAGTAATAGAACTCGTAAAAAATCATACGATATGGCGTAAAAAGGAATGTATAAACCTGATTGCAAGCGAGAACGTTATGAGTCCTCTCGCAATGATCCTTTACATGAATGATATGATGCACCGATACGCTGAAGGCAAACCCTTTAAACGGTATTATCAGGGATTAAAATACGTTGACGAGTTGGAAGTTAAAACACAGAAGATTATGGGCGAACTACTCGGCACCGAGTACGTAGAGCTGAGACCTATAAGCGGAACGATCGCTAACGCTACAGTATACAAATCCTTCGCAAACTATGGGGATAAAGCAGTAGTAGTCCCCGTACAAGCCGGAGCACATGTAAGCCATACTCGTTACGGAACCCTGGGAGCTCTTGGAATGGAACAAGTTGAAATGCCCTTCAACCTAGAGGAGTGGAATATTGATGTAGATGGTGCTGTAAAACTAATCCAGCAGGTAAAGCCTAGACTCGTAATACTAGGCGGCAGCCTCTACATATTCCCACACCCGGTAAAAGAGATCGCTGAAGCGGCTCACAGCGTAGATGCTAAACTAATGTATGACGCAGCCCACGTCTTAGGATTAATAACTGGGAAAGCATGGGAGAACCCGTTAAAGCTTGGAGCAGATATCCTAACAGCTTCAACACATAAAACCTTCCCCGGCCCACAGGGGGGATTGATCGCGACCGTTACTAGAGAGGATTATAAAAAAGTGGGAAAAGTAGTATTCCCGATGTTCGTAAGCAACCACCACCTACACAGGCTTGCAGCTACAGCTGTTACAGGGATCGAGATGAAGCTTTACGGTGAAGAGTATGCTGCTCAAATATTGAGAAATGCTAAAACATTTGCAGAAGCCTTAGCTGAGAATGGATTCAAAGTTATCGCAGAGAATAAAGGATACACTAACAGTCACCAGGTAATCATTGATGTAAAAGAGCATGGTGGGGGAGCGAAAAATGCGCAACTGCTAGAAGAAGCGAACATTATTGTAAACAAGAACCTACTACCATGGGATAAACCCGAAGACATAAAGAATCCAAGCGGTATAAGGCTCGGAGTACAAGAAGCGACTAGGTGGGGAATGAAGGAAGATGAAATGAAACAGATCGCTGAGTATATGCGGATGGTTGTAATAGATAAGAAAGATCCCTCAATAGTAAAGGAGAAAGTCAAGGAATTCCGGAAGAACTTCATCGAAGTACAATACGCAATCAAAATATCGGCTGAAATGGAAGAAGAATTATTAAAAATAATGCTTCACCCAACAAGGATCTAGGATTAATAATACCCTGTAACCATACACGAATAATTGGTGGATAAATATGGGTGAGGAATTAATAGTTGAAGTAGGTAGGAATAAGTACATTGTAAAAACTGATCGAAAATATACAGAAACAGATGAATGGGCCCTTAAAAGAGACGATGGAAAAATAATCGTAGGAATAACTGATTATGCACAGAAGAAACTTAGAGATATAGTAGGCGTAGAACTACCGGATCCAGGGATCAAGGTTAAGAAGGGAGAAAGCCTTGGAGCAATAGAATCCGTAAAAGCTACTAGCGACTACTATGCACCAGTATCCGGGAAAATTATTGAAGTCAATGAGAGACTCCTCGAGGAACCGGAGTTGTTAAATACTGATCCGTATGGCGACGGATGGATCGTGATAATAGATCCCGAAAAACCTGAAGAATACGAGGAACTATTAACCCCTGAGAAATACGCTGAGAAGATCCGTAGAGAAAAACACTAGTCAAAACCTTGTTTTTAATAATTCATCGATCTCTCTATAAACATCCTTAAAGTAATGGGAAGGCTTTCTCTCAAAGTTCCATTCATGCTTAAGATATTTTCCATAGTATAATTTATCAGCTACTAGAACTTCGAGTTTTGTAGGCATGTCAAAGTAGGGTTGTAGCCCTAGAAGTCCCGAGTAGCCTTTAACTATCGCATCTATGATCTCCCAATAACCTATCCTCCTACCAATTAAGTCTTCGACTAGGGCGACTCTATACTTAACGGAACTAACACCTTTATCCATCAACTTCTTACGGGAAACCCTTAATATTTTTGAAAGTTTTTCTAGGTCGGTTGATACTAGGAGTGATCCGTGGAGGAACAGGGTTGATCCCTTAATGCTTGCAGCTGTTCCGGAAATTTTCCTGTTATTAGCGACTATATCATTAATATTCTCCCTCCAAGGATCTAGTCCGAGTATTTTGAGGGCTTTAATGATCCCTTTTAGAAGGTACTCATAGATTTCATAAACTGTGCTTGTTTTTCCATGCGTTATAACTGCGTAATTTATATTGCCGAGATCATGGTAAACAGCTCCTCCCCCAGTAAATCTCCTAACGATACTGGCTTTTATCTTATCAGCATATTCCAAATCTACTTCTTCTTTTGGCGATTGAAAATAGCCTATGACTACAGCATTTTCATTACGCCAGATCCTCAGTACGTCGTCCTTAATTATTCCCTTACTATGGAGTAGGAATAGTGCTTCTTCGAGAGCTAGGTTATAATAAGGATCTTTGGGTGTTTCAAATAATAATACTCGAAGCCCCCTAGTCACGGTCTAATCACCACAACTATTTGTACATGCACAATATATTGCTTCAGCAAAGTCTCGAGGAGTCGAACCAACTAGTTCTACACCTTTACTCTTTAATAGTTTATTGAGAAATTCTTCTAATTCATCAATACTCCTAATCCTTAATCCTTTCAATTTCTCTTCAAGGAACCATAGGGAATCTTCTGGATATATGAAAAAGTCTCCCGTAATCCTCAGATCCCTAATTAGTCCTCTACTACTAATACACTGAACTCTAATAAGGCCTTTCCTAGACTTAACCTCGTAAACACCCATGTTACACTCCCTTTCTCTCTTATTCGACTTCAATACCTAGAATAATAGATGCGATCCTCCCGATTAAGAACGTTATCGCGGCGGCTCCCAGGCCCGCTAGTACTAGTTCGATCATCTTGCTCTTAATGTCGAGGTTTGCACTAATAGCTACTATAAAACCCGTTGCAGCCATCATTAATGCTGCTAGGATGAATGATAGTGGTAATGAAATATTTACAGGTAGGAGGAGGAAATACGGTGTTAACGGTACTAGCGCACCAATTATGTAGAAGAGCCCAGTGTATAGGCCTGCTTTACCCGGCTTCTCTAATGTTTCCTCTCTAATACCATATTCTTCTTCGGCGATAATTCTTTGAAGTAATTCTTTTTTAGATACAGTCTCCCTAGCGATCTCCTCCGAGGTCTTTCCAGTGAAACCTTTATGAAGCATATACTCTTTAACCCGGTTGATGAATGCGTCCGGTATATGTTTAACGGCGAGTACAAGTCTTGATAGAACTCCTAGTCTAACCTGCCTCTGTGCACGGACACTGCTGAATGCACCAATACCCATTGATAGAGAGCCAGCAACGCCAACAATTAATCCTCCGAGAGCAACGTTTAAAGGGTTACCATAGGCTCCAGCTAATCCTGCCGATACCGAAAGGATCTCCACAACGCCATCGCTCATTCCTAGGACAGCATCTCTCACATGCTCCATGAATTCTCTAAGCTTAGTTTCCTCAGTAGCAAATTCTTCCTCGTGAAGCAGTTCATCGGCTAATATGTTTTTAAGCCTCTTTTTCTCCTCAGGGCCTATATCGGGGCTTTCAAGCATTCTCGCATATATTTCAATAGCTTTAATCTCCCCGTTCTCGAGGATCTTTAAAGTAAGTCCTAAGCCTAGCAGGTGGAAGAGGATCGTATAGAATAATATGCGCACCCTATTGGGCTTAATAGTGCTTGGATCAACACCCCTCTTTTTGAGAAAGGAAGACCAGAATGCGGCGTGTTTTCCCTCCATCATTGCTATTTTCCTAAGTTTAACCCCTACTTCCTTATCCTTATACTTCTCAGAAAGTTTACCGTATATTATTGCGGACTCGAGCTCATCTCGAAGAGATTCCATAGCCATCTCGATAATACTTGTTCTATTAGGCAAAAATGATCACCGGTAAGAATTAGAAATAACCCATTTATCTATATTATTGACTATGTAAAAATCTCTCAAGGGCTTCCCTTACAGTTACTCCAAGCATTGATACTGATTTTATCCCGGCTTGCTGTAATGCTAGATAAGCGTTGGGCCCGGGGTTAGGCCCTATTACTACTTCAACCCCTTCATTTATAAGTTTTTGCACAGCTTTAATCCCCGCACCACTACCCGCTTTAAACCCCGGGTTTTCCACTACTCTTACCGATAATATCTCGCCGTTATCCCCTACCTCCACGATAGTGAATGTTGGGGCTCTGCCGAATCTTTCATAGATCCTATCATCGAGTCCACCCTTATCAGTTACGAAAGCTATCCTCCTAGGCATATGCTTCACCCCATAGTTTTAGCCATTCATCTATGTCTTGAATATTATGAAGGCTTAATAACTATAGGTATGAAGGGCTCTATTTTCTCCGGGAGATATTTAAGCCTCCACTCTTCAAGGTTTGACAGTATACTTGCAACTTTCCCGCCTATCTTATAAAGAGCTTTTGAAGCCGGCGTATCAGGGTAATACTCAATTACCGGCTTCATCTCCGCTATAGCATGGGCTACTTTTTCATCGTAGGGTATTGATCCTAAATAATCGACTTTATTTTCAATAGCCCACTTCTTGATAGTATCCGTGTATTCAGGGTTGAGATCAGCCTTATTAACAATGAGAGCGGCTGGTATACCGAAATGCCTGGTCAACTTATAGATCCTCCTTAAATCGCTGAAGCTTGCTAGGGTGGGTTCAGCAACCATTATAACCATATATGCACCTGCAAGACTCGATATTACCTGACACCCAATACCAGCCGCTGCATCTACTAAAACGTATGAATCGGGACCCCCGATCTTCTTAGCCTTATTCTTAACTTCCGTCACTAGCTTACCGGAGTTCGGTCTTCCAGGCGTTATTTCTCCAGATACTAGTGGGAACCCATAGCGGGTCCTGTATTTCACCCTTACATGCCCAGCGATGATATCCCTTACAAACCTTATTGCCTTAGTAGGGCATACAAAGCTACACGTATAGCAGCCTTCACAGATCAACTTGTTAACAACATATCTTCCATTCACAACTGATATAGCGTCAAATGGGCAGGCTTTCAAGCACTCACCACACTTGATGCATTTCTCATCAACGATGTAGGCATACCTGCCTTCATAGTAGGGTTCAATGCTGTCCCAAACAGTTTCTCCCAGAACAAGGTTTAAGTTAGGGGCTTCAGCATCGGCATCAGCAGCTACTAGCTTAAAACCCCTACGCTTGAGGATTATTGCTAGAGACGCTGAAATAGTTGATTTACCGACACCGCCTTTACCACTTGCGATAACTATTTCTACTCCACTAGTTAACCCCCTAATCATTTCCATCACCGTATAAGGTGTTCTCCGCCTCCCTTTGGATCAAGTATAAGCTCTTAGAAACAATAGATTCAGGCTTATACTCCACTACCGGTACTCCTTTAACATATGAATCTACAGCGTCTCGATGGAATGGTGTGTGGAAGTATTTTTCAACACTATACTTCTTCATAGTCTCAACATGTTTATCTATTGATCCAAGCCCACTCCTATTAATAACAACCCATGTCCTAAGACCCATTTCGTAAGTGATCTTTAGGATAGCTTCTAAATCGTGTAGGCCTAATGGAGTGGGCTCCGTAACTGCTATTACTAGATCGGAGTCTTTCAGCGAAATCGCGATCTGGTTTCCGGTACCAGCACCGGTATCAATTAGTAAGAGATCCCTCGCAGTGTTTTCAGCCCTCTTCTTAACATTAACTACAACCGGCGGCATATGCTCTTCCCCCTCTCTTAGAACTCCGGTAACTAATACTAGGTTCTCAATACTAGGATGTTTTGTAACATAACTATATCCCAGTACATGGTACCCCTTAAGTATAGCATTATATGGGCAAGCATAGTAGCAGGCTGTGCATCCACTGCATAGGCGTGGAAATACTACTGGGAACCCCTTAGGAGGCATGAGGATCGCTCCAGTATCGCAAACTTTCGCACAAACACCGCACTTTGTACACTTTGATGTATCAATGAATGGCAGGAACGCCTTAGCCTCCTCCCTATTGCTCAGTTCTTTTATTCCCAGTAGAACGTGATCGTCGGGTGCTTCAACGTCTAGATCAGCTAGTACTACGTGATGCTTCCTAGCGAAGAGAACAGCTAGGTTAGTTGCGACGAAACTCTTACCAGTCCCACCCTTACCGCCGGTAACTACTAACCTTTTCAAGAGTCTTTACCTCATTATCTATGCGGGATTTTATTATTGTTATTTCATTGGAAGCATGATCTTTTTAAGCAAATCGTTTTTTACAACTAGATCGTTTAGCTCTCGATCGCTTAGACTCCTTATTTCCTCGATCGCCTTTTCCAAGTATTTCCTCGTCACTTCATCAATTACTGGGGGTTCACACGTATACTTTATACATCCATGAACTCCCTTACTAGGATCTCCCTCAACCTTTACGAAACACTCATTATCAATAGCTTCCTTCAACCCCTCGATGTAGAATACGTTATCAAAGCCCTTATAGACTAGATCAGTTAATCTATCACCATGCTCTTTCATATACATTAACTCAGCATATGCTATAATCCTACTAATCCTGAATGGGTTTAGACAGCCTAGCTTTGTCAGTATATAAGCTGCAATACTTCTCAAATCCTCTAGTGTCATCACAGCATCTCCTCTACAAGACTATACTCCAGAGCATTCTATATCTCTACAGAACATAATGGTTTTAACGGAATTAAGAAGGGATTGACTACAAAAACTCTTAGTACTAACCTTTCTTCCCGTTCACCAGTACATGTAGTGAATGTATTCTGAAGGTGTGGGTATTGCTTGAAGTTCTCTGGCTTCCTTCCTTTTAGCCTCGATGTATGTTTCCAGTAATTCTCTTGGAAATACCGGTTTAAGATATTCGTTGTCAGTTTCCAGCTCGTCTAGGGCTTCATCTAGGCTTCTCGGCAATTGTTTGTATCCTTTACTTTTCAGTTCTTCTAAGCTGTACTTGTATGCGTCGTCTTGGAACGGGTCTCCTGGATTAATCTTCTTCTTTATACCGTCTAAGCCAGCCATGAGTAGTGCTGATACTGCAAGATATGGGTTGGCTAGGGGGTCCGGTGGGCGGTATTCTACACGGAAGATACGCTCTTCGACAACCTTTGGAACTCTTAATGCAACACTACGGTTTCCAACAGCCCATGCTAGTATTGTAGGTGCCTCATAGCCAGGTATTAGTCTCCTATAACTATTCACAGTCGGAGACACTATTGCTGAAAGACTCCTACCATGTTCTAGTACTCCGCCTATAAAGTATCTTGCAAGCTGGCTTAGATGGTGTTCATCGCTTGGATCGTAGAATAGGTTCTTACCATCACTCCACAAGCTTAAATGAATATGCATACCGGAACCATTATCCCCGGGTAGGGGTTTTGGTAGGAATACTGCTTTAAAACCATTTCTAGCAGCAACTGTTTTAGCTACATATTTAAACCACTGCGATAGATCACCTATCTCAACAACTGGGTAAGACTTACTAGTAATCTCTACTTGTCCAGCAGTTGCTACTTCGTGGTGGCTCTTAGAGATCCCATAGCCTAGTTTTTCGAACTCTCTAATAATAGCATCCCTGATAACAGCTACTTCATCCGCCGGCTCAACAAGGTGGTATCCCTTCTTGACAGGTATATGTCCATTATTCTCAGGTATTTCCGGCGCTTCTACTAGTAGTGTCTGCTGTACCAGGTTTATAGATGCATAAACGCTTCTGAATATGAAGAACTCCATTTCTACGCCGGTCTTTGCGGTATAGCCTTGCTCCCTCAAGTATTCCTCTGTTTTCTCGGCTACAAGTCTTGGATCCTTAACATACCTCTCACCACCCGGGTAGTGTATTGTTGCTATACCGCCGTACCAGCCGCTACTCCAAGGTATCTCTTTAATCCTCTCGCGGGGTAGGCGGAGTTCTAGGTCGCTCTTATGTATTTCTTCGAAGCCGTGTACACTGCTTGCATCGAACATTGTTTTGAATAATTCTTTATCCTCGCTATAGGGTATCTCAGTACCCCTCAATACTCCGAATAAGTCTGTAAATAATACTCGTAGCCTAGGCATAATTTATCCCCTCTCATATACCTAATAGACTGTATATTTAACCATGTCCGGAAACTATATAAGAATAATACATCAATAAATCGTACAATGCACTATTATTTAACGATAGCTCATCGAATATTATACGGTGAATAATATGGATGAACTGGACAAAACAATACTAAGAATATTAGTTTCCAACCATGATAAACCACTGCGTAGAATAGCTGCCGATCTAGGGATACCGGTATCAACACTACACGATCGAGTGAAGAAACTAGTCAGACAAGGGGTGATTAAAGGTAAAACTATTATCCTTGATGAGAAGAAGCTCGGATATACTATTAAAGCATTGATTCTCGTAAATGTAGATGGTAAAAAGATACTTGAAGTAGAAAAAGAGATCGCTAGGAATCCGAACGTACAATTAGTCCTCGATATAACCGGGGAATTTGACATAGCGGTCGTAGCATTATTCAAGACAATAGAGGAACTAGACAGATTCGTTAAAAACTTACTCAAAAACCCAGCTATAAAACAAACAAGGACAAGCATAGCGTTCAGAACGATAAAACAAGAAATAAACCCACCAATAATATAGGCGCAAGAT
>WAON01000061.1 GCA_015521265.1 Desulfurococcales archaeon | reverse complement strand
TCTTATACCTTCTCCTAATAACTTCAGGCTCGTCATCTGATCTCCTGATTAAAGGTGTTCCATCGTCGTCACATTTTAAATCGTTTTTAGGTGGGTTGAATAATAGGTTGTAGACTCTTCCACATTTTGGACAAATATAGCGGTTGCTTAATCTCCTAACGGCTTCTTCCATTGTAATGTATATGTGTATTGCTGCATCAATACTAGTCATTTCGTCTAGTGCTTTAGCCTGTACTATTGTCCTAGGGAACCCGTCTAGTATGAAGCCCTTCTTAGTGTCTGGTTGCTGTAGCCTCTTACGTACAACTTCGATCACGATCTCATCGGGAACGAGTTCGCCCCGGTCAAGGATGTCTTTGATCTTCCTGCCGAGCTCAGTCCCCTTAGCTACTTCTTCGCGGAATATGTCTCCGGTACTAATGTGTGGTATACAGTATTTCTTTGAGAAGTATCTTGCATAAGTACCCTTACCCGCTCCAGGCGGTCCTATAAGTATTATTTTCATCCCGGTATTCCACCTCTACTCGAATATTTACTATTAATTGCTTAGATACATGAATGTTATAAGATATATTCCTTCCCCGGTTTCTCAGTGAATAATTTGATGAATGGTATTATGGTTTTATCTCTACAATTTCTAATCAATAATTCCAGGTCTTTGGGTGTATCAATGTCTACCCAGTAGCAATTCCTAGTGCATGGATGGACTTTTCTAGTATAGGTTGTCTTCATTAAGATCCCGGATATTTCCAGTTTCCTATCTTCATGTTTGTTATCTGAGAGGATCTTTCCGGGATTGTTTATTATGAATAAGCCAGTGTCGATATAGTTGTATTCCCTAAGCTCCTTACCAATAGCTAGTATGTTTCCGTATTGATCTGTTTTTATCTTTGTTGCTTCCTCCCTATCAATGCATATGCCTTTATCATCGCCTATTACGATTATGTCTCCCCTCAGCCTAGAATCTACGAGTTCTTCGATCATTGATGGATGGTGTATGTGGTCTGCAACAGCTACGTATACTCTTCCCTTACCATACTTCTCAACGTATTCCCTGAGGCCTAGGATTAAACTATAACCGTTACCAGAGTCTTTGTAGGGGTTGAATACTAGTTCATACTCGTAGCCCAGCATACTACTGTAGCGGTACAGTACTGCGTCTACCTGCTCCATAACTACAGGGTTTGTAACTACTATGAAGCTTCTAACCCCCCTCATCCATAGATTGATCACTGGATACATGATTAACTCTAACCCGTTAATCCTCAACAATTGTTTACCAGGTATTCCGAGGAAATCCCTAATTCTCGTTCCAAGTCCTGCTGCTGGAATTATAGCGCTCAACCCTACCCCGCCCCGGCTAGGAATGTGTATGTTTTAATCATTCTATCAATTACGTATATTGTCGATATAGAGCCTATAATCAATAATAATATTATATATGCTAATGATTGAATCGGGACTAGTATTAGTGCTACTGATAACAGGAATAGGCGGACATCCCTTCCAGCATAAACCCTCCAGCCTAGCGTGCGGATGTCTAGTTTAAGGCTGGCCTCCGCCCTGCAGTGAAGGTAGCTTACTATTATTGAGAAACCTATTATCCATGAAGCAATTATGAAGCCGTAGAGTCCCGGTATCGTTTTGAATAGGAATATTTGGGATGCAGTAAGTAATGCGAGATCAACTATTCGATCACTAACTGAATCAAGAAATGCACCGTAACGAGTAGTTTTACCCGTTATCCTAGCATATTCTCCGTCGACCCCATCGAGTATGCTCACGAGTTCTACGAGTAGACCGCCTAGGATAGGGTTGTAGGGGATTATTATTGCTGTTAATATGCCTAGGAGTGTTATTATGTTTGTGATCTTGTTGGGCGAGGTATTAATTCCGTGGTTTATTAAAAAACAGGTTATTCTTAGAGATATTTTCCTATTGAAATATTTCGAAACAGGGCCGTCGCCGGGTTTTACCAGGGTTTTATAGGCTTGTCTGGGGTTACATTGTTCTTTCATCAATTATCCCTAGCCGCTCGAGGAGTTTCCTATAGGCTATTGTCTTAGCTATTGCTTTAGCATTCTTAGGCCCCGGATTCTTCATGTAGAATGCGTTTATCTCATATACTGTGCCGTAGATCCCCTTATCGACCGCTATTTTGCCCAGCCTTACGAGGTCTACTAGTAGTCCCGCTAGTGCTGGGCTGTCATTGATCCTTGCAACGATGTACCATTCGTCCTTGAAGCCGTTGAAGCTGTAGTATTCTATGATCATTGCTACGAACTTCTTGTCTCCTAGTGGTTCTAGGTATCCGGTTGGGCGTATATAGGTTGGTACATGGTATCCCAATATGTCCTCTACAATAGTACTCTTAGTCTTCTTCTTCATAATGTTCCGCTCAGGTATATCGAGCGCTAGGAAATCAGTGTTTCCGCCTATGTTGAACTGTGCGATGTCTATTACCCTCCTATTCCTCTCAGCTAAATGTTCCAGAAGATCAGCTGTTAAGGGTGTTGCTCCAGTCGCTCCATCATCGCCGAATACTACACAGTTACTCTTCTTGAACAGCTCGACGAAGCCGGGATCGTTTGCTATTGGCGATGGTATAGCGTTGATGAAAGCTGCTGGTCTAGCCTCTCTACAATACTTCGTTACTGCGTAGGCGTAGGCTTGGCTAGCAGATACTTTACCCTCCCTTATCCTCTCCTCTATCTCATCAACGCTACCGATCTGTTCAACCGGTTCGGTTGTGATCACGTTGATGAATACATCGGGCCTAAGCTCTCTCCATTCATCTACTAGTTCATTAATAGCATCTAGTAGCCTCCGCCCCTCCTCCCTACCATGTGCTTTGAATGGTAATCCCTTCAAGCTATCCAGGTGTATTCCACGCTTCACAGTGATCTCTCTTAGTTTCTCAGGGACAGCTTTTTTCTCGAAGATTTTTAAGGCTATATTATAGATTGATTTACCGACTTTTTCATCGTCTACATCGTATGATCCAACTATTTCCAACTCACTATATTTTATTGGTAGTTTATCCCTTAACGGTACTCCATAATCTTTTATTGAGCCCATTTTAAGCCTTTCAAGGCCTACTGCGAAATGTGTTGCGACGAGCCCCTGACCTATAACTACTATTTTAACCATTCACTATCACCTCGCAGAGCTAAATATGCCTATTCAACGGGTAATACTCGGTTTAAGCCGGGCTCTAAGCTGATAGCTTCATTAGTGTTTCTTTGAGCATTTCTAATCCTTCATGGTATGCTCCTATCCCTTTACTGGTTGGCTTATACATTGTCTCGCTTCCAACACTTACTTTCTCGATTAAGCCTTCGCTAACTAGTTTGTATACAACCATGTAGACGGTGACTGTTGAAGGGTTTATACCGTATTTCTCCTTCAATTCCTTCTTAAACGTGTACGCTCTAACTGGTTTACCTTCATCTATTAATATCTTGATAATGTATAGCCACAGGTTCTCGATCGTTAGTTTTCTTTTAAGCCTTTGTAAAACCTTCTCCATTCCCGGTCATCGATCCACCCGGCTCTAAATAGTATTTTATGGCTTATTCGAATATAAATATTTATCAGTATTAATATGTTTCAAAATAGTTTACACATATTTCATGGTGAGAGGCGGGTTCTATCCCGGACGAATATTATAGCTTCCCTGATATTACTTAGGTTTAGCATCTTCATCAGTAATCTCTCAACTCCTAGGCCGAATCCGCCGTGCGGAGGCATTCCGTAGCGGAAGGCTTCTAGGTAGAACTTGAAGTCTTCTGGGTTTAATCCTTTAAGCTTTAAGGCTTCAATTAGTTTATCATACCTGTGCTCCCTCTGCCCACCACTAGCTAGTTCTAAGCCCTTGTAGTCTAGATCGAATTTGCCGGTGTGTGTACCGTCTTCTTTACGCATGTAGTAGAAACCCGTCGTAGACCATGGGAAGTTCGTTATGAAGTATATTTGGTGTCCCTTCTCCATCATTAACTCTCCGAGCTTTTTCTCGGCTGCATCGGTTAGATCCTCCCCTTCAGGTATCTCTATCCCCTCACTACGGAGTAGTTCTACTGCTTCATCATATGTTATCCTCTTGAATGGTGGATTAACTGGTTCGAGCTCTATTCCTAGCATTTCCAGTTCTTCAACGTATATTTTCCTAACATAGTTTATAATGTATGATACTAGGTTTTCCAGAGTCTTCATAACATCTTCCTCATCCTCGATAAAGCCCTGCTCTACATCGATCCCCCATGACTCGTTTAAGTGCCGGGTAGTGTTGAATTTCTCTGCTCTGAAGTAAGGTGTTATCTCGTAGACTCTCGGGATGCTAGCCATCAGTATCTGCTTATATAGCTGCGGGCTCTGGCTTAGGTAGGCCTTGTACTCGAAGTATTTTAGTGGGAATAGTGTTGCGCCACCCTCGGCTCCGGCTGCGACTATTTTCGGGGTATGTACTTCTAGGAATCCATTATCGTTCAGGTATTGTCTCGCAGCTTCTAGTACGCCTGCTCTTATCTTGAATATTGCTTTTTCAACGGGGTTCCTCAATAATAGGTAGCGGTACTTTATCCTTGTATCTAGCAGTACTGGTACCTTACCGATAGTATCGACTGGTAATGGGTCTAGGGGTTTAGCATAGACCTTGAAGTCTTTGACAACGTATTCTACTCCACGCTTACTCTTCTGCACTTGAGACTTTTCTCCTTCAAAGCATAGTGCCGTTCCCACATCCAGTTCCTCTGCTTTTTCGAATAGCTCTGGCTCCCTCTCCTTCTTGAATACTAGTACGTATGGCTTAGTCGATGAATCCCCGCTTACTTCAACAATGATTACCTTCTTGAACTTTTTAGCCCTAATAACCCATCCACAAATCCTCATCTAGACTACACCTTATACACGCTATACATGTGCATCGGGCTAATAACGATTACACCATTTAAAACATCCAATACAGTATACGAAAAATATAACAGAATATATGGATTCATTAAACTATTC
>WAON01000060.1 GCA_015521265.1 Desulfurococcales archaeon | reverse complement strand
GCTTCATCATATGTTTGATTGGAGACATTTATATTATAATATTCGAAATAATAAAGGATGAATAATATAAGAATAATGGTCACTAATATTTTGGAATACTTTGAGAAAATTATCTTATGAATATCATCCATACCTTACACCACACATTAAATAGAATTTGACTGATAGACGTTTATTTCTTTTCCATTCTTTAATCTTATGATAAGTAGACTGGCTAATATTGAACAAGCAATATTTGAGAAACATTTTGTATAAAATTACTAGATCACCCTATACATCAAAATGAAAGTTTTTCAAATATCTAAGTTTGCCGAATACAACATAAACATCTGTGAACCTTTCATTCTAATAATTGCTTTTTCACAGTTTTGATTATTTTTACCTAATAGTTTCGGTTACCCCTATCTCTTTCTTTTAAGGTTACTGTTGTTTATTGGTGTTGGGGTTATGGTTAGGTTTGGTATTCCACTGATTGATGAGTGTATAAGGGATGAATTGATCGTTGAGCTTAACTCTAACTGGGCTAGGCATGGCTTCGAGCTTGCTGATCTTATTAATCGTAGGACGCGTTATGGGCCTGTCCATGTTGTTATTTATTCTAGGAGGGAGTTCCTCGATGTTGATAGGTTGTATATGGATATGGAGCCCTTCATACGGGGCAATCCGTTGATCAGCTTGTCTTGGGCTACTAGTGTTGAGAGCATAGTCTATGATCTATCCCTACTACCCGATACTAGGGAAGGGACGGTGTTCATCATACTACCCTATCCATGGGATCTTCCCAGCCATGAACTAGTATCGAAGCTACCACTACTTAGGAATGTATTGAAAAGTATTACTCGGAGGGGTTGGAAGGTTGTAGTTATTAACCCGTTGAACAACAGGGATGATAAAACAGTTATAGTTCACCTCGCAGATGCTATTGTTAAGATCTTGTTCGATGAGAAAACAGGCTCCTTCACAGTTAAGAGGGTTAGAACACCGATTTATAAGCCGGTTTATAGTATTGGGCTTAGCGTTTTTTAATCAATCAATTAAACGCTTAGCAGTAAATACTCCTAAAAGCATCGATCCCTTATAGTTACTAGTGTAAAGCAATTATTTATATCAACACCGGTATTAGTCAATAAATGGGTGAGAGACATGATGACCCTTCCTAAAATACCAACACTAGACAAGATAGAGATCAGGGATCGAAGGATATTTATGAGGATAGATATCAACGTCCCAATCGACCCAGAGACCGGGGAGATAATTAATGATAGGAGGATAAGAATACATGCTAAAACGATCAAGGAGGTATTGGAAAAGTATAATCCAGCAATAGTCTTAGGATCACACCAGGGCAGACCCGGTGAGCCGGACTTCACCACACTTGAGAAACATGCTGAGCTATTATCGAAGTATATTGGGCAGGAGGTAAAATTTATAGACGACGTAATAGGCCCGGCTGCTAGGAATGCTATAAGGGAGTTAAAGCCCGGGGAAATACTTTTACTCGATAATCTTAGGCTTGTATCCGAAGAAGTCATCGAGGCTACACCGGAGAAGCAGGCTATAACGATATTCGTTAGGAGGCTAGCACCACTATTCGACGCCTACGTAAACGATGCCTTCGCAACAGCCCACCGTAGCCAGCCGAGCATCGTGGGATTCCCCCTAGTACTACCAAGCGCTGCAGGCCCCTTATTCGAAAAAGAGATCAACGCGTTGAGGAAGGCTTTCGAAAGCTTCGAATCACCCAGAATATTCGTACTAGGAGGTACGAAGGTTAGAGACTTGCTAAGAGTTATCGAAAACCTTGTTAGGAATAAGCTAGCGGATAGGATACTTACAACGGGCCTACTAGCACAGACATTCCTAGTAGCTAAGGGGATCAATCTAGGGACTAGGAATATGAGGTACCTCGAGGAGAAGGGTATACTACCACTAATACCCAGGGCCCGCCACATCTTGCTTAGCGGAGCCCCGATCGAGACACCTATAGACTTCAAGGTTAAGACTGATGAAAACGAGATCGTTAATAAGGGTATAGGGGAGATCGATGGCTTAATCGTTGATATAGGTGAGAATACTGCGAGGATGTATACAGAGTTCATAAAGGAGGCTAAGATCATTGTCATGAGGGGGCCGGCAGGGATCATAGAGGATGAGAGATCGAAGATTGGGACATTGAAGCTATTAGAAGCAGCCTATGAAAGCAAAGGCTTCGTATTAATAGGGGGAGGACATTTAGCATCACTAGTAGATGAGTCAAAGGTTAACCAGAGAATACACGTATCAACCGGTGGAAACGCACTACTATTATTCCTATCAGGTGAAACACTACCAGCACTAAAAGCACTAGAATTATCTGCTGAAATGTTCCTTAAATAGAACTGTTTTCCAATACTTTAACCCCTATTCATAAACAAATCCTCTCCTGAGGGGTGATCCTTGATGGCTAGGATACGTGTAGGCATCAACGGGTATGGAACGATCGGTAAGAGGATTGCAGATGCAGTTTTGAAAATGCCCGATATGGAACTTGTTGGCATAGTAAAGGTTACACCTGATGCTTCAGCTTTAATCGCTCAGAGTAAGGGAATACCAATATACACTGTTAAGGATCGAATCGAAGCTTTCAAGTCTAAAGATGTAAGGGTTGAGGGTGTACTCGAGGATTTACTGGAATCTATTGATGTAGTAGTTGATGCAACACCTGGGGGTGTTGGGGCTAGGTATAGGGGGTTATACTTGGAATACTCTAAGCGCATAGGCTTGAAGATGATTTTCCAAGGCGGTGAGAAGCCCTGGGTTGCGGAGATCAGCTTCAACGCCTACTGTAACCCGGAAAAAGTACCGGGTCATCAAAGCGTTAGAGTAGTTAGCTGTAATACTACAGGCTTACTGAGATTGATCTGCGTACTTGATAAAGCCTTCGGGGTTGAAAAGGTTAGAGCAACTATTATTAGGAGAGCAGCTGATCCGAAGGAGGATAAGAGGGGGCCTGTTAACTCTATCCGTTTAAATCCTCCAAGTATACCGAGTCACCACGCAGTCGATGTTAAAACTGTTGTCCCACACATTGATGTTGAGACTGCTGCTGTAATAGTACCTACGACGCTTATGCATGTACACTCGGTGTATATAGTTTTGAAGAAGGATACTAGTAGGGATGAAGTCATAGATGTTCTGAGAAGGTATAAGCGGATACTACTAGTAGACTCTGAGAAGACCGGTATAGATTCGACGGCTAAACTCGTTGAAGCATCAAGAGACCTTGGGAGGCCTCGCTATGATATACCGGAGCTAGTAGTGTGGAAGGACACGATACATGTTAATGGGAGCGAGGTTTGGCTACTGCAGGGAGTACACCAGGAATCCATCGTTATACCCGAGAACATAGATGCGATCAGGGGTTTAATGAATACTAAGGGATATCCAAGTGAAAGCATCGAGCTAACAGATAAGATCCTAGATCTAGGGAAGCTTTCCAGAATACTGGGATGAATGCTTCGAGGCTTCATGAATCCCCAATCTTAAATCACTTTATAGAACAAAGATTATTGATGGGGGCAAGTGCTCCTCCCTTCACAATTTATATTTAATGGTAGGGATTGAGAGATTTGGCGAATATTGATCCGTGGAAGAGGCTTGAAGCGTATATTGTAAATGTTGAGAAAGCACTTGAAAAGATCGATATGGATGATTTACCCAGTAGTTTTAAACGTGTCGTTGAAATGGCTAAATTATACCTTAGTGATTCAAAATACTACTATGAAAAGAAAGACTTGTTCACTAGCCTTGCATGTATCGCTTATGCCGAGGGTTTAATCGATAGTCTCCGGCATGCTGGAATAATTGAGATCGGCTGGGAGCCTCTGTCAAAGCTTTTAGAGAGGCCCAAAGTACTAGTAGCCGGGGGGTTCGAGATAATACATCCCGGGCATTTATACCTATTCCGTAAAGCATGGGAGAAGGGTAGGGTCTACGTTATTGTTGCAAGGGATAGGAACTTTGAAAAGTTTAAGAAGAGGAAGCCTGTTATACCGGAGAAGCAGAGGTTAGAGGTTGTGAAAAATATTAAATGGGTTCATGAAGCAGTCTTGGGCGATGAGGAAGACTATCTTAAACCAGTATTAGATATTAAGCCGGATATAATACTGCTAGGCCCTGATCAATGGATCGATGAAGGGAAGCTGAAGAAGCAGCTCGATGACAGAGGGCTTAGAGGCGTTATTATTACTCGTCTCGAGAAGAGGATTAATAGGGGATTATACAGCGTTACGAGGATTATAAAGGAGATCCTTAGAATTCATGGATGCTGTAAACAGGAAAAAAACTAGTGGAGGCCGGGATACCTCCCGGTAAGTTCTTTAACTTTGGAAAGCTTAGCCCACAGTCCACCGGTTAGTAATCCTAGGAATAGCGTTATCGTTGACAGGAATACTATGAAGAGATAAGCTGATTCCGGGCCGAAGGTTGCTACCAGATACCTAACGATGCCTACAGGGTTTACCGATACTAGGAACACTGTAATTAGTAATACTGCAAACAATAATCCTTCTAAAACAGCTCTTCCAGGACTCGGGGCTTCTAGTTCTTTCTCGGAATGATACATGTAGGCGAGTAGTATATAGGGTATTGTCCAGAGTAGGAATACGAATACGAACCATTGGCCAAGAGCGGCAACTAGGTCGAATACTAGCTGTATCGGGGTTTTCGAGACTACTAGGATAAGTAGGAAGCTGAATATTTGGAGGGAGTATAGGATGAATATGTATAGGTAGTATTTGTATTCTTCGTCAATAGTTGCAAATAATAATATACCAGTTGCAACGATCCCTATGAAGCCGTATACAGCCATTAATGGAGCACTAGTACCCACCGAGAAGCTTTCGCCGAAAGCATAGTATCCTACAAGTCCGGGATAAACGCCTCCATAAACCCTACCCGATAAATCAACTACTATAGCGACAACTACTACAAGCCTAGTGTATACATCCGGGTAGAGTACGCCGGTTGTCTCGAAGCCGAAATAATAAACTATGACTGGGTCGGATACAAAGGAGCCATCGGACGGGCCCATGAGGACTAGTAGTAGCTGGGGCTTTATAAGCGCTATATCCTCCGGGTACTGGGGTATGTTGAGTGATTTAACCCCTGCAGGCCTAGTTGGATCATAGTTTCCCGATGGTAACCCAACGGATAAAGACGGGATATAATGGTAGAATGCATCTAGGGCCTGATCATAGTATTTCCTGAAGACTAAGCGAATCATATTATTTAACTCGTACATTTTCTCCGACTTCGGGTTAAAGGATGCTATGCGTAAGCCGTGTGTCTTTATATTAGTATATACTATGAGCCTTGTATTATTAACACTATACTCTGTAAGAACCGATACCACAGCATCCGGAAAACCGGGGAGGACTGAGACGCTTTGAAGAGTAACGGGTACATTCGTGAGTTTTTTATCAATTACAGCTTTCGATAAGATCCCTGCAAGTATGCTTGAATTTAATTCTTCATTCTCCGCTAGCACCGCTGCACTTGATAAGACTATAAATATCAGGGTAATTACCGTTATGAAATACTTCAAAATAATACACCGGTAAACCCTGGTATTATAGCGTAAATCTCGATATTATCCATGATGATTCCCTACATTTACGTATTTTACATATTTACGCGTTTCTCTTTATAGTATTTATACCGCTTCTCCCTCTGATCAATGTATTTTCCCGCTTCCCTCTCGGCAATCCTTCTAAGCTCTTCCAGGTATTCTTTATCGATCACTCTATACCATTCTCCTATGTTTGAGAGAATGCTTGAAGCTTTTGCTACAATGTATCCTACATTATATGAATCCATAACTGCTTGTTCATCATCTAGAACATCTGATGGTGTGTGGTGGTAGGCTAGTGCCCATGGTGGTATGTGTATCCCCATACTGTTGAATACCGTCATTAAATAGGCTATCGCCATTATGCTACCACTATCATTGCCTGAAACTATGAATCCAGCTGTTTTACCTTCCAATAGGCTTTTACCAGTGTGTATTATCATGTTCTCCATGCTCGTTAATCTATCTATAAAGTTTTTAAGCTTCCCAGAGACACCGTACCAGTAGATCGGTGATCCTATTATTAAGCCTTGGCTATCCAGTATGATCCTTCCAATCTTGTTGAAGTCGTCGTCATCGATTATGCAGGGGAACCTGCAGATTCTTTGGTCGTCGGATACGCAGCCCATACACTCCTTTATATTGTAAT
>WAON01000059.1 GCA_015521265.1 Desulfurococcales archaeon | reverse complement strand
GTTTATTAGCGTTCTCTGTAATCTATACTGGTGTTGGTTTTGTCTTTTGGAGTGTTCCTATTAAAGGATTTATATAATTAGAAGATTATATCTTAGGTATTGGTGAGCATGTATGGATAAGGTGTTGATTACAAGCATCGGAATAATAATAGCCGTATTAGTCACCGTAGCGGTATTCCTCTATAAACCGGTCCAAACACCCTCAAGGCAAGCATCATCAACGAGCACGCTGAGAACGACAACGAGGACAACCACTACTACGACAACTGCGACTATAATCACAACCTCTACAACAACCACTACCATACTGCCGACTGGCGTCCTGAAAATAGTAGAGGCAGCCTTCTATAGGACGCTGAGCCCAGATGGTAACAGGATGAACGTAACACTATCCTTTACTGTTAAGAATACTGCTACTCAAAGAATAATACTATTAGCAGTTAAAGTACCGGATGCTAATAAGACCATCTCATTCCCATCGGGGATAATCCTAAACCCTGGAGAGGTACTCACTGAAACGATTGCGGTCTACAATAACGCAGCATTTAGACAAGGATGGGGGCCTGGCGAAATACATGAAGTATTATTCGTATATAGGATCGACAACCAGCCATACAACATGACAACGGTCGGAATGGCAAGATGTATTTAGAAATGAAAAAATCGTCAAGAACTTTAACAAGGCGCGTTTTAAACAATTGTTCTTAACTATGGATTTATTTTTATGGGGAAAAAGCACTTAGTGATAGTTTATGGTTTTTCTAATAGGAGTATTGTTAATATGTATCCGAGTGTTTCTCTGTAGAGTGCTGTTCCTGGGCCTATTGGGGTGTTTTTGATGATAATCTTTGCTCCCAGGGCTTCTAGTTTATCTGTTATTGTAATTGTTGTATTGTTTATTTTCTTGTAGTCGTATTTTGATAGTGTTATGTATATTGTTGTCCCCCGTAGTGTTGGGATCTGCTTTATTAGTCTAGTAATGTTTTCCTCGTAGTAGTTGAGTATTGGGGCTTGTAGTATTACTGTCTTGAACATGTAGGGGTGTTTCAGCATTGTTATCAATGCTGTTGCTCCACCCGTTCCGGCTCCAGCAATGATTCTTTCAGGGTTTTCTAGGCCTAGCTTAGACTCGATGTATGGTATTACCCGGCTTGTTAGGAACTTCTCCATTAGGATTGGGTTTCCTTTTAATGTGGTTGTACTTGGATGTATGAATACTGCGTATGCTGGCGGTATTATTTCCATGGTTATCAGGTAGTCTAGTATCCTGTTAGCTTCAACGCTGTACAAGTACTTGTCCCCGTTGATGAAGTATATTATCCTGTCAGGCTTCCTATTACTAGGCGGCTTATACAGTGTTACCCGGTGAACCCTCCCAGTATCATCCTTTAAGTAGTAGTAATATAGTGTTCCACGCGGCACACTGCTGGGTACGTAGAACCATGATGGTAGTACGTGTCCGGGCATTACTAGTAGGGACTCCTTAACTACAGCACCCATATAGTTTCTAACAATTATTTCTAAGGGGTTATACGGATCATTAGTGATCCCGCTTTTATACTTATAATAGTACTGGAATAACGCGTTACGCGGAAACGCCTTGTAGAGTATCCAGAACCCCTCTCCAACACTAATCATCTCCTCCGGCAACCCATTCCTAGCAGTCTGCCATGATCCATAAAGATAGGTTGGAGTAGGATAATATCTCCCATACAGCTCCTCAACCATCTCATCATAGAATATGAATACAACCTCATTACCAATTATCAACGGCGTAGTATTTGTTTCCAAGTAGATCCTTAGAAGGCTTCGAAGCAGTGATTTATTAATGTGTTCACCGCTCTGCAAAGCCTTTGCGAGACTAAGGATCTTAAAGGCTAGCTTAGGCGGTGGAGTAATACTGGGCCTAGCAGGAACCTGATAGTAGCCCTGATAACTATAACCCCGGCTAGGGAACAACATTATAGGATGAACTAGCTGGATAACAATCATTAGTAAGACAGCAGCCACGCCAACAACGATTAATAAGGACTCATAACTACGAGTCTTCAAGGCAACTCAACCCCTACCAATATACATATT
>WAON01000058.1 GCA_015521265.1 Desulfurococcales archaeon | reverse complement strand
GTATTTTTCCAGTGCTTAAAGCATGCCGGATCGCATTGATTATTCTCTCTAAATAACACTCATCCTCGAATATTACCGGATACCCGTATCTCCTAGCCATATCTAATGCTATTTCCTCCTGTTCAACGTGGCCTTTAATAGGTATTAATACTGCGGGCTTATTCATACATAGCAGGTCTGCAGTAGTAGTTCTACCACTACGGGTTATGAACAAATCTGAAGCTACATAATAATCAATGAGCCGGGGCTGAACACCCTTCACCACACGGATAATATTATCCCGTGGATTCCACCTTGTCCGCGGACCCGTTAATGCTATAATAACCGGGTTCCTGCCCGGATAAGATTTCTTTAGAATTCCAATAATCTTCTTTGCTATGGAATCAATACATTCCAGTAAGGCTTTGCTCCTCGTAGATGTCCCGCCAACACTGATCACAATAACTAGATCACTAGTATTAAGCCCTAGCATTTTCCTTGCAGTATTCTTATCCGGTAACTCTTCGGGTAAATAGCTCGTGGTGAGGCCGGCGACATACATGTGCCTATAGACCCACTCCCTAACCCTTCCACCGAATAGCCAGTACCACTTATAATTATCAAGAATCCCTGGATCATTTAGATAAATTCTCCTATTGAACTCTATGAATTTTCTCTTGAAATAGTTGTTGAGGATTAAGGGTATAATAAATCCCTTTAAGGATAAACGGTAAGGCATATATACTAGATCGCTTCCGAAAACTATATCCTTCTTAATACTTAGCGGTGCTGAATATACTATTTCCCAGAACTCATCGGCAAATACTAGATCGTATTTTCTATTTGTAAGCAGATCCCCGATCACCGTGTAGTTGTCTCGAAGTATTTTTAGCCTTGAACCTAGATCTCTTAAACTCTTAATCCTCCCATTATACAAGTCCTCGACTACGGTGGAAAAACTAGTGAGACTCCTACAATCATTAGGCACCCTCTCCCCTAGTTTATCTAGGAAGGATAAAGCAGGCTCAGCACTACACCAATCAACCTCTACGTTCGGATTGATCTTTTCCAAATATAATTTGATAGCATAATCTCTAGCAACGTGTCCTAAGCCGACATGCGATGTTAGAAATAATAATTTATAAACACTCATTTCCCAGTACTCAACCATAGCTGGTTTTTATTCATCATAATTTAAATTAGGATAATTTATAATAATCCTTTAGATCATTAGGATGAAGCAATAAAGTGACATGGTTATACAATATGCAACTGCACCTATGATATACTAGCTAATCACCTTTTCTAACAATAATTTCTGATCCGGGGTTCTTTATAATAGGGCCTCCTGTGTATTCCATTAAGGTAACCGATACTTCTTCAAGCCCCACTCCAAGCATATCTCGTAGCATTAAGTGTAGCCTAGAATACTCATAACCGAAACTAATTCTAGCAACGGATACGCGTTTCCTGCTGAGCCTAAGCTTCGACCATGTGAGGAGGTATTGAAGTGTTTTGAATAAATAATAAACAGGCAGATCCATATACTGCCCTTATTTCTTACTATACCGGTAAAAACGTAACCGTAAACTCTTCCATTATCAATTATTAAGGCAAAGTCTTCCGGGTTAAAACTACTATACTCAAACCAATACCTTCAAATTTCGCTAGCTGACACTCTCCTCTCACTAATAGCCCTCTCAGCTTTACGCATGAATTATAAACCCGGGCTATTTCCCCATCAAGGAGTCCGCCACGGTATCCCGTTAATATCTTCATACGAGTACACCGATAAAATATAACATGCCCGATCAAATATAAATAATGAAATACCTAAAGGACTGTATCAAAGGTTCGGGGAATACTCGTGGATATTAATCATTGATGTTTCGTGGTGTATCTGGGATGGGTGGTTCTAGGTTAATGTTTTGGTTTATTATTTATGAGCTTGTCTGTATCTTCGTGTCAATTATTTTCGGATTAGAGCTTATATTGATGCATGGTGCTACGCGGGTAGAGTCTGTTATTTTTATTAGGAGTCGTAGTGTATTGGAGGCTTTGATCCATATTTGGCTTAACAATACTTCGTCCTTCCTATTAGCATCTGCACTGATAATTCTACATCCCCTCATTGGAGTATTCCTAGTAGCATTCATGTCGATATCTACAGGTGATCTCATCGCTTCCTGGCTAGCCGGTTATTGCAGTAGCGTTCATTTCATCTACGGTCTAGTTGAGACTCAGGCTTACATTATACTATGGCTGGTGTCTGTGAAGATTTACTACGTACAGCATAGGTGCGGCAGCTTAACTTGTAGGTGGGAGTCGACGATTAAGCTAGTCAAGAAGCAACTACTCCTAGCATTTACAGTCTTCTTAATCTTGGCTGTTATCGAGGTTTTTGAGGTGAACTGGTTTGCTTAGATCAGTTGTGCTGCGAAGGCTGGTAGCTGGTGTTGGGACTGTATTAGTAATAATAGTATCGGTTTTATCGGTTGGAAGCCTGCCGTTAAGGGGACTAGCAGGTATTATCACTAGTTTAACGGGCTCGGTTTTATTCTATGTATCTGTAGCTTTAGCAGTTGCTATACATAGGTCGTATCCGGAAAAGCATGACAGCCCGAGGGATACTGGGGCACTATTCACTGAGGGACCCTATAGTTTATGCAGGCATCCATTCTACTTATTCCTAATACTGATCCAAGCCTCTATACCCTTGATATTCTTAAGTTTCTGGGGCATAATAACCCTTGTAGCTTTTCTACCCCTATGGTTCCTCCTAGTAAGAGTGGAGGAGAAGGAGTTAATCGAGTACTGGGGGTCGAAGTATAGGGAATATATGGAGAAGACTCCTGCGATAATACCGTTATTAAAGAAGCCGGGGAAACGATATAGTAGGAATACTAGCGAATAAAAATGGAAGCTTAATTTATCTTAGTTAATCGATGATGAGGGGAGTCGGAAAAATCTTGGAGCAAACGGGTTTTAATAGAGACGTAAATATTCGTGGGCTTACATCATTAGATGCTGATAGGATCATAGAGATCATTAAGGGGCTCCCGGAGTGGTTTACGCCGAATGTAATCCCGCAGATCAAAGATGATATGGGGAGAATGAAGGGCTTCGTAGCCGTTGTTAGCGGGGTTGTTAGGGGGTTTATACTACTCGATGATAGAGACTGCTGTATCGAGATCGCGTGGTTGGCTGTTGAAAGAGGCTTCCATGGGAGAGGGCTTGGATCTTTACTGGTTCACGTAGCTGAGGAATATGCCTGTAAGAAAGGTAAACGGGTACTAACTGTGAAAACTTATGGTGGAATGGACTACGAGCCATACATGGGAACGCTAAAGTTCTACTTTAAAACCGGGTTTAAACTATACGAAATAATAGATAATTACCAGCCCTTCAATGGACAGCCCGCTGCAATACTATTAAAGGTCTTAGACTGTAATGGTCAGCATTGATCTACAGCTAGCCAAAACTGCTTCCACAGAAGAATTAGTTTTAATTAAGGTTTTCTTTACTTTAGTATCCGTTGTTTTCCTATATGCTAAACAAATAATTAGATCCATTCGATATTATATATCGTCGATAGCTGTCCGGGATGAGTTAGTATTTTATTGTAAAGAGAGCCATTGGTTTCTCGAGCCTTTCTCCAAAGAGTTGCGAGGTTCTATTATCAACTTTTATTACGAGGTTATCGTTTCGAAGCCCGACTGCATAGGTTCCTGGAGCGATTTCTCCAACAGTTATGTTCCAGGTCCATGTAGCGTTTTCACCTGGCTTTAATATAATGGTTTCCCTGTTTCCTATTTCGCTACTTATGGCTTGTATTGAGCCGGGCGTTGGCTCGTATACTGGTATCCATTTACCGTTTACTAGTTTGTATATAGCCCATGGAGGATTTGTT
>WAON01000057.1 GCA_015521265.1 Desulfurococcales archaeon | reverse complement strand
GGATGGTTTTCTGGCCCCCAGCCCTTTACGGGGTTTGGGGGCCCTACCCGTGGCCCGCGGGCATGTTATTCTTCTTGTTGTTGCTGGTTTATATATCTAAGATTTACCATGGGGTCGGCGTTAATGCTATTACTAGGATAACTAGTGTTAACGCGTTGATTATGTGTCCTAAGTTCTTATTTTTAATTAGTTCGTAGATTATCCTGCCCCCGTCCGATATGAAGATCGGTGCTGCGTTTAATACTGCTAAACTAATATTTACAATGTAGAACCACACGATTAGTTTCACAGTAGCAATAGCGCCTGGTACTCCCAGGGTTTCTACTAATTGTATACTGGGAGATTGTTGTAGGTAAACTCCTAGTTTTGTAGTGTTTGCTGGTTTTACAATGTTAATATTTTTCTTGTTTCCATCCGAGTCTAGGACTAATAGCTGTAGCGTTGTTGTCTTATTGATTACTAGATATCTATGTAAAACGCTGAGTGTTGCCGGGGTACCGTTAACTTCTATTATAACCATGTTTTCATGTATTCCATACTTCTCGGCAAGACTGCCGGGAACAGTTCCAACAACTAGTAATCCATAGGGATTTATTATCATAGGTATTAAGAGCATGGCGATGAGTGCTAATACAAAATTAGAGGCTGGGCCCGCAGATAAAACAGACACCTTAGCCTTAACCGGTGCCCTCCCAAGTTCTTCCTCATCAACTTCTACGAATGCTAACGGTAGGAAGAAGACTACTGCAAAACCTATACTCTTCGTAGTAAGCCCGAAAGCTCTAGCTGTGTATGCATGTGATAATTCGTGGATAACCGCGGCTAAAAGAACCGCTACAGCGAAAAATAATAGATCGATCCCCGTAATGTTTATTCCAGGAATCAATAATTGAACCGGTGTATTCGTTGAGTGTGTAATGTATTTAACAATTATGTTGGAAAACATAGCATTATAGAAAAAGAATAATGCTAAAATAAAAAGGATGATCCAAAGAACAGATATTTTTCGGAAAAATATCCGTTGCCTTGGGCTAAAAGGCTTTTTAAATACGAGTGCTATCCCATAATAGAGTAAAACACCTTTCTTTTTCAGTTTTTCCGGAAAGCTCGAGTAAATTATATTTATTAGAATCCAGAACACTAAAAAATAAAATACAAATCCTACTACTCCATCCAACAGATCAACCACCCCGGGGAAATAATTAGATTAGATAAAGGATTAATGAAGGTAATCATTCTTGAAAGAGAGGGGTTCCAGGATTGCCTAGGGAAAAAGTTCAACGTATACCTGAATATAGAGAGGTTGTATATAGCGATGAGCATTGGAGTTTATTGAGAGAACTTAGAGCTAAAGCTATTAAGCTCCTCGAGTCTCTGGAAAAACACGGTATTCAAGGAGTAGTTCATGGAAGCATAGCTAGGGGAGACGTTTGGAGAGGCAGTGATATCGACGTTTTCATACCCTACGTTATTCCAAGCTACCGAGTAGAGATCGCGCTTGAAGCTTCGGGATATCAAATATATTCACGTTTCATAGCTATTGCAACTCCTTCATCAACACCTAAGGCTTACATAGTATTGGATCCCGAGGAGAAAATTACTGTTAGCCTGCCATTATTAAAGCCTAGTCAGAGAGAAATAGAATTCTATAGGTTCGGCGGCTTATTAACACTAAATGAGCTACGTCAAGATAAGCGGGTTCCAGGGGTGAATAAGAAACTTGTATTAATAGAGCCGACACCTTATGGGCATAGGGAGACTCCTGTAATTGGGAGGGAGTCTGTTGTAGCTGAGATCGTTGGGGTTAGTATTGATACTGTCATGGAAAGGGTGAGAGTATTGACTCGTAGAGATGAGATAGGGAGGACGGGCGTTTTTGTAAAATACACGTTAGCACCAGATGAATCCTTTGAAAAAGCACTCATAGACATATCTAAGAATAACCCATTGATAAAGCGATTGTTACATTTAAGAAATTACTTCTAGTCTATTCTCTTAAGATAAGAAGAGAAGAAAAGAAAAATATTACCATGAGTAACCTGTTTCACCTAATTCCACATAATCGATACCTTTCCCTAATTCTTCAGCACTCACCCTCATCTTAGTAATTTTTGAGGTTAACCACAGTATAATCCATGTTAGTATAAAGGCATACGTCGCTACGAATACTGCAGCAACTACTTCTTTTGCAAAGAATTCTAACCCGCCATATATAAGCCCGTTCTCACCGAGTATAGCACTACTCCCTAGTAAACCAAGCATTACAATGCCTGTAAACCCGCCCATACCGTGAACGCCCCAGACGTCTAAGACGTCATCCCATCCCTTCTTATTCTTATAAATTACAGCTCCGTAAGCAACAAGTGATGCTACTATACCTATTAGCATTGCAGACTGAGCTGAGACGTAACCTGCTGCAGGTGTTATAGTTGCTAGTCCTGCTATTGCACCGGTACAGAACCCCGTCACAGACACTTTACCACGTCTTGCTACATCTAATAGTATCCATGTAATAGATGCAAACGCGGCT
>WAON01000056.1 GCA_015521265.1 Desulfurococcales archaeon | reverse complement strand
GTAATAAACTACTATGTTACAATATATGGTTCACTAAACAAATACGAGGAAACGATAACTTTCACCATAAACCTGCCGAGCCCAGAGACAGTGATCAATGGACAGTCATTAATAGTTACAGATAGTGGATGGCTAAACAACTGGCCAGCCTACCCCGGAGATAATGATACCGTATACACGGTTACAATTGCAAACCTACACCCATACACGATCGAGTCAATAATTGCAACACTACAACCACCACCGGGTATAAGGGAGGCATATCATGACTCACTAACAGCCTACACGCCGGGCCCAGTAGCGAGTATGCAGGAGACTAGTATGAGCTTCCACCTAGACATAGATGAAAACACAGAGCCAGGCACTTATACTGCAACACTAACCCTAGAATACTATATAGCAACAGACGGATCAGGCAGGAGGATTAGAATAACACTACCATTAGTGATCAAAGTAGATGATAAGAGGAATACAGTAGTAATAGCACAATACGGATGGATAGGCGGTGAACCAAGCCTAGACACCCATGGATCAAAATACTATGTGATGATTAGGAACGATAAAATACCAGTTATAAAAGGATCGATTCTGTTAATTAAACTACCAGCCGGAATATACTCAACAATGAATAGGTCAAGCATAGCTATTGCAACACCATCAATGACCATACCATCAACAAGCCTCGCCGGCCAAGCCCCAACACCACAGCAGTTACTATCAATGTTTACACAGCAGGCAACAATACCCACAAACCCAACGCTGGGAATCGGAGACTACGCTGTCTACACGATCAGCCTAGTATTAAACCTTTCAAAACCCGGAAAATACCAGTTGAACTCTACCCTAGACTTCATAGATCAATGGAATACCAGGCAGAGGATCAGGGTCGAGGTACCATTAATAATAACGGGGAAACCCCCAGCTTTAAACACTACATTAACAAATACTACGATCATTATACGTGGAGGTAGGGGCAGTGTTGGACTCATCGTTGAGAACAATTATGACTCGCCAATATACAATGTATACATAGCCTTCATACCTGTATCACTAGTACTCGTACCAGATAATAATATCAGGTATTACACCGTGATCAAGCCCCACGGCAGAGTTACCGCCTGGTTCAACCTAACCTATAACCCGGTACAAGTACCTGAATCCTTCACTGGCGGATTAATAACCTCGAGCAACGGCTTATTCAGGATCGGTATTATCTATAGGGATGCTGCCGGCGGGTTGGATTATTATAATACAAGCCTGACAGCAATAGTTAAACCATTCATAGACGTAGAACTATCAAAAGATACAACAGCAACTCTAACCGGTTCAACCCTGACCGTTAGCGGAGTAGTCATAAACTACGGGATCGCGCCTGCTAGGAGCGTTGAAGTAATAGGCTACTACTCGGGCAAAGCAGGATCAACATTTATAGGAGACATAGACCCTGCAAGCCAGGCGGCTTTCAGGCTAGACATAGAGCTGGGTAGTGAAGCAGGGAGTTTAACTGGTGATAACGTGGTTGTTGTGGTTAAGTATAGGGATGACTACAACACTATATACACTAGGACGTACGTGCTCCAGATAAAGAGGACGGAGCAATTAGTAACAACTACACCACCCCCAACAGGGGCTTCAGACTACCACTTACTAGTAATAACCCTTGTAGGCTTATTCCTGCTCGGAGTATTCATACTATTATACAGGGTTTCAAGAGCACACATGAAAAGACTAACCGGTGGAAGCTAGTATTAGAGGGAAAACGGATACAGCTGAGGAGCCTTGCTGTTAACAGATGTATTAAGGTTTAGCTATAAGGTTTTGTCTGAGAAGAAGCTTAGAGCTATACTTACAATTATAGGTATTAGCATAGGCCCCCTAGCCCTAGTAATGATCTACGGTGTTACCAGTGGTTATTCAAACTATATCCTACAACAGATCCAGGGCTTAGGGCAGAACCTTATAGCGGTAATGCCCCGGCAGGGATATAGGTTTACAAAGGACGACCTCTCTACTCTCTCAGCTATAAACGGCGTAGTTGATGCAACACCCTTCTATTCGACTCAGGGAGGGGCAAGGATTGGATCATCTACGCAGACAGTATTCATATACGCTGTAAGATATGATTTTATATTCAAAGCAATACCAAGCCTGAAAATAATGGAGGGCGAGATACCGGCTGAAACAGATATTGTGAAGTGTATTATTGGACACGATATAGCCTTCGATGAGAACGGGAACCAGGTATACCATGTTGGGGATGCTATATCGGTTACAATATACAAGATCCAGGGGCCGGGGAGGATCCAGGCCCGCCGAGTAGTATTCCTAGTATCAGCGATCCTTTCAAAGTATGGCGGAGCCGCCCTCCTCAACCCGGACATGACGATCTTCATAAGTATAGGAGCTGCTGAGAGACTTATAGGCATGAAGGATTGGAGCGGTATACTACTATACGTTGTCGATCCAAGTGTTATAAACAGCGTTACGGATAAGATCAGGGATCTCTACGGGAACACTGTTAGTATTACAAGCTTCTACGCGATAGCACAGATAGCATCATCGATAACGGGAGCAGTAAACTTCATGACATTCGCCGCGAGCATGGCTGCTTTCGCAGTAGCAGTAGCCGGTGTAGCGGCGACAATGATTACAAGCGTAATAGAGAGGACGAGGGAAATCGGAGTACTGAAAGCACTGGGATTCACAGATGGACAAGTACTAACACTAATACTAAGCGAGGGGGTAGTAATGAGCCTGATCGGTGGAGGAATAGGTGTAGCTATAGGGAGTATGGGAGCCTACATGCTTGCAGAACACGGATTAACAATCCATGCAGGAGCAACAGAGATCATAGTTAAAGCACCCCCAAACCTAACCCCAGAACTACTAACAGTAACAATAATACTAACAATAATGGTTGGACTACTGGGAAGCCTATTCCCAGCATACCGGGCAGCGAAAATCCCACCAGCAGTAGCGCTTCGGTACGAGTAGTCAGAAGGATCTTCTCGGAAAATTATAATCACAGTATTTATGCTAGGAGGCGTCTACAGTACTGAAATCTTACCTTTTTTAATCTCACATATAATCCTCTTAATAGCGTCTAAATAGAGCCTATTACTAGGCGCAACTATGCTTAGACCACAGAATCCACCGCCAGCACTACTATTCCATTCATAGATACCTACGTATTCTCTACAAGCATATTGCAACACGTTTTCTCGACAAACCAGTCTATGTAGTCTAGGATTTCGACGCTAAAACTATATACATCAACCGGTTGACTGCATAGCTCTTTCAAGACTTCTTTGATACTGTCCCAAGCGTCCTTGCTCTTATTTTTCACAAGCAGAATTTTCCTAAGGGTATCCTCGTATATGTGATTCCTCATATAATTCAATGATTCAAGTAATGATAAATCATACTTCAAACTGTGATTTACAAGCCTGTATATAAGTGATGGATTACCACCAATGTGATCAACTACCTCGCTTATTCTATCCCCCTTAATGTTTCCAATTTGTTCTACTAAGCCAATATCTATGAGGGTTTCCACCAGCTCTAGAGTGTCTTTTCTCAGCATTTCACCTAAATAGAAGGTATCAATATATTCCGGAGGTGTATCGCTGAGAATTCTAGCTCTGAAACGATAATCGCTTGAAACAAGTACGAATTGTATA